>NZ_JAALDV010000451.1:0-2058 GCF_014145045.1 Dietzia sp. DQ12-76 | reverse complement strand
TGGTCGGCCTGGTCGGCCTGGTCGGCGTGGGGACGTATGGGGTCGGTGGCCACTGACGGCTCCTGGGGGTCTGGGATCGGACTGCGGACCGACTCATCGTGGGACCGGGCGGTGGCGTGGAGCCACAATTGGCGTCACGAGGATCGATACCCTTAACCAGAGTAGACCGATCGGTCTATAGCCTGTGTTACCCTGCTCGTCATGACCACCCGATCTGCCGCCCCTGTCCTGCGCTTGTCCGATGTGAGCGCGGCCCGGGTCATGCGCACGATCCGGTTCCGGGGGCCCGTCACCCGCCCGGAGGTGGCAGCGTCCACGGGCTTGTCGGTGGCGACGGTCGGCCGCGCCACGGCAGCGCTGCTGTCCGCCGGCGTCATCCGCGAGCGGCCGGAACTCATGCACGACGGTTCCGTCGGTCGACCGAGCATCCCTGTCGAGATCGATCCCGGCGGGCCGGTGGTGGTGGCCGTCCACGTCGGCCTCAGCCGCTGCGTCGTGGCGATCAGTGACCTCGCCTGCCGGATCCTGTCCGAGTTCGCGATCCCCACCCCGGGCCGGGATCCGGAGCAGATCGCGGACGAGCTGTCCGCGATCGCGTTCCGTCTTCTCGACGGCCACCGTGGACGTCGGCTCGTCTGGGGTGGTGTGGCCACGGCGGCCAGGATCACCTCCCCGGGCAGGGTCGACCACGACCTGCTGGGGTGGCGGGACGTCCCGGTGACCGAGCTGTTCGCCGATCGGCTCGGGGTGCCGTTCTCGGTGGCCCCGCACGTCGAGGCCATGGCCGCGGCGGAACTCCTCGTGGGGCATGAGACACACACCGGGACGACGCTCGTCGTCTACGCCCGGGAGCATCTCGGCTCCGCCCTGGTGATCGACGGCGCCGTACACCTGCCGCGCGCCGGCTCGGCCGAACTGGCGCACCTGCCCGTGGGGCCCACCACGTACCTCGACGACCGCGGAGGCGGCCTCACGGACGTGGTGGGCGATTCCGGACTGGTCCGCGCCGCGGCCGCCCGCGGCATCCCCGTCGGGTCGGTGGTGGAACTCGCCGCACGCGCACCCGGCGATCCGGTGGCCGAGGCGATCCTCGTCGAGCGGGCCACGGTACTCGGCCGCCTGGTGGGGCTGCTCTCGACCATCACCCGCCCGGATTCGGTGGTGCTCTGCGGCCAGGCCTTCACCGACCACCCGCGATACCTGGGCCCCGTTCTGAGCGCCTCGCGGGAGACCCCCTTGCCGGGAGAAGCGCCCGAACTCAGGGTGTCGACGGCGGGAGGGCGGATCCAGCAGGTGGCGGCCATGGCGGTGGCGCTCGACGCCATCTCCGCGGACCCTACGAGCGCGCTGCCCGCACGCTTGTTGTCGGTGTCCTGACGTGGTGACGGCGGCGTCACCCACTTCGCGTCAGCACGAGCAGAACGTTCGACATCCGTAGCACGAGCCTCCAGACTTCTGGCATGACCGAACGAAGCCTGTCCTCCGACCGCCAGAGCGTCTCGGCGGAGACCCACCGTCGGGCGATGCGACTGCATCCCGCCGGAGTCACGATCATCACCCTCGACGGCGCCGACGGCCCGGTGGGGTTCACCGCGTCGTCGCCGTCCAGCCTGTCGTCCGAACCGGCCCTGGTGAGCTTCAACGTGGGGATCTCCTCGTCCAGCCTGGCCGCGGTGCTCGACGCCCGCACCGCCGTGATCCATCTGCTGGGGGAATCCGACCGGCACCTGGCGTCGAGGTTCTCGGGGCCCGCGGCACAGAGGTTCACTGACCACTCCCTGTGGACGCGGGCCGAGACCGGCGAACCTCTCCTCCACGGCGGGCGGGCGCGACTACGGGTCGCACTGGACCGTCTCGTGCCTGCGGGCGACCACGTCCTGGTGATCGCGCGGATGCTGGACGCCTGGTTCGACGACGAGCCGAGTGATCCGCTCGTGGTGGTCGACGGTGGCCTGTGGGCGGTGCCGTCGGCCCGCGACTGACTGCCGGGTCGCCCCCCCCGGGGCCTGCGATCCGGCAGACGACGAGGCGGCCCCCGCTCGGAAGAGCGGGGGCCGA
>NZ_JAALDV010000450.1:0-1362 GCF_014145045.1 Dietzia sp. DQ12-76 | reverse complement strand
CGCCGCCGCCGGACGCTGCCCGGTCGGTCGTCGTCGGGCGGCCTGCCGCCTGGTCGCCGGAGTCGACCGCTTCCAGCAGGTGCGCCTGGGTGGTGCCCAGGGCGTGCGCGAGGCCCTCGAGGGTCGACATGCTCGGGGCGGCCTTGCCTCGCTCGATCTGGCTGAGGAAGGGTTGGGAGATGCCGGCGTGGCCCGCCACCTCCACGAGGGTCAGGCCGAGCTGCTGACGGTGATGCCGGATGCGGGAACCCAGGCGCGTCAGACCGTCTTCCCGAAGTCCCGACACCGGTGCCTCCCGTTCTCCGCGAGCGCTCTGTGAGCGGTTACAGGCCAGATCCGGCGGGGTAATCCGGTCGAAACACCCGCCCGTGACACTGATCTGTATTGACGAGGTCAATATCCCGCGTCCTGAGCGAAAGCGCAAGGACACCATACCGACCCGGTCGGGGACGGTCCGGCAGAGCAGGAGAACCCAGTCAGTGGACACACTCACACGCCAGCGTGGTGACGTAGCAGCGGGCCGCGACGCCTCCCCGGCGAGGCCGCACGACGGGAGGGCTCGCACCGCAGGCCCGAGGCGGGTTGACCGCATCACCGGGGTCGGATTGCCCGACGGCCGGGTCGTCGATCTGGACATCGAGGGTGGTGTGGTCGTCGCCGTCACGGAGGTGGACGGGGCCGACGATGACGAGGGGGCGGGCGGGGCCGGCCCCGAGGCTCACCGCCCGGCAGTGATCGACGGTCATGGTTACCTCGCCCTGACGGCGCCGGCGGAACCCCACGCGCACCTGGACAAGGCCCTGAGCTGGGGTGCGACCAGGCCGCCGGGGTGCGACCTCGGCGCGGCGATCGACGCGTGGAGGGCCTTCTCCGCCACGGTCGACGAGGACGAGATCCATGATCGGGCGCTGGAGGCGGCCCGTCGCCTGGTCGCCAGCGGCACCACGGCGGTACGCACCCACGTCGACCTCCACGACGACGGTGATCCCCTTCGCGGGATCCGGGCCCTGGTCCGGGTGCGTGACGAACTCGCGGACGAGTTGGACCTGCAGATCGTCGCGATGGCGGGCGACGACGATCCCGCCGACTGCGTCCGCGCGGCCATGGAGGCCGGGGCCGACCTCATCGGCGGCGCCCCCCACATCGCCCCGGACAGTGTCGCCGAGACGCACAGACTGATCGATCTGGCCGAGGAGCTGGGGGTCGGCGTGGACCTGCACGTCGACGAGTTCCTCGACGGCGACCACGCGATGCTCACCCCCTTCACCGACCGGGTGGCCTCGTGGGAGCCGGGGCGCATCCGGACGGCCGGCCACTGCTGCCGGATCGGCGCGATGGACGCCTCCGGCCAGGCCTCGGCCG
>NZ_JAALDV010000449.1:0-1478 GCF_014145045.1 Dietzia sp. DQ12-76 | reverse complement strand
TCCGGCGCGGGCCGGGGAGGGCCGTGCCCTGGCGGCCTCGCTCACCTGGGACGCGGCGGCCGCGGCGCACCTGCGGTTCTATGTCGACCACTCCGGCGGCCACCTCGGGCAGCCACCACCGGCGCAGATGAACGCCGACTGATCGGCCATCGGTACGCTAGCCGCATGCGCGAGACCCCAGACGCCCCGCACGACGACCCCGCGGGCGCCCCCGCCGAGCCGGTGACGATCGCCCCCTCGACGACCACCGACGCCGACGTCCAGCCCGGCCCCGTCTCGCGCGTGTTCACCGATCGGTGGATGGGCGTGCTGCTGACCGTCGGGTCGATCGTCGCCCTGGTGGCGTCGTTCCAGCTCAGCCTGGACAAGATCCGACTCCTGGAGAACCCGGACTTCGTTCCGGCCTGCAACTTCTCCATCCTGATGAGCTGCAAGAGCGTCATCAACTCCGAGCAGGGGGCGGTCTTCGGATTCCCCAACCCCTTCATCGGACTGGTGGGGTACGCGCTGCTCATCGCGATCGGCGTCGCCGCCGCGTCAGGGGTGCGCTTCCCGCGCTGGTACTGGGTGGGTGCGCTCCTCGGGCTGACCTTCGCCGCCGGGATGGTGCACTGGCTGGCGTACCAGTCCATCTTCTCCATCCAGGTGCTGTGCCCCTGGTGCATGGTCGTGTGGGCCATGACCATCCCGATGTTCTGGTACACCCTGCTCCACGTGCTGGCCAAGCTCACCGGCGCCGGCTGGGTCCGCGCGCTGCAGCGGTGGCACCTGGTCCCGGTGGTCGTGTGGTTCCTGGCCCTGGCCGCGGTCATCCTCTGGGCGTTCTGGGACTTCTACTGGGCGGACTTCTTCGCCAACCTCTGATCACCCCGTGGTCGTGGCCACCCCGCCCGCGGCCTGCTCGACCAGGTGCACGATCGCGCTCGCGTGGAGCCTGAACAGCGCGGCCACGTCGGCGTCCCCGGTCAACGACGCGAGGAAGATCCCGTCCCCGCCGGCCAGAGCGTAGGTGGCCACCAGCATCGCCTCCGTCGGCGACAACGCGGGCCGCACCTGCTGCAGCTCAGCCGCGATCCGCTCGATCGCCTCCCCCCGCAGCCGCAGGTAGATCTCCCTGGCCACCGGCTCCACGGGACGCCGTTCCACCGCGAGCATCAGCACCAGCCGGAGGAAATCCTGTGACTCGGTGAACGTCCGGGCCACACCCAGGCACAGTTCGGTCACCCGTTCGGCGAGCGACTGCCCCTCCCCTCTGGTCACCTGACCCAGCCACAGTTCGATGCTCTCCTCCACCACCGCGGCCAGGAGCGCGTCCTTGTCCGCGAAATGCCAGTAGATCGAGCTCGCGGGCAGCCCGCTGACCTCGCTCACCCGCGCGATGCTCGTCCCCTCGTAGCCGCGCTCCCCCGCGACCGCCGCGGCGGCCTCGAGGATCCTCCGCCGGGATTCGCGGCCCCTCGCGCGCGTGCGCCTGGTCC
>NZ_JAALDV010000448.1:1552-3874 GCF_014145045.1 Dietzia sp. DQ12-76 | reverse complement strand
GGCGAGCAGGCCGCACCGGCAGCACCTGGCAGGGCGCGTGGTCGAGGCGAGTCAGCGGACTCCGGACCGACGGAGCCCGTCGAGCAGCAGGCGTTCGAACCGGTTCGGCGCGTAGAGGTCGTCCCAGACCCAGCGGACCACTACCACCCCGAGCGCTCTGAGTCGGTCTTCCCGTTGCTTCTCCCGCCACACCACCTCGCCCGGATCCTCTCCACCGGCCGCGCAGCGTGAGTACTTGGTCCTGCCGTCGAACTCGCCCGCCAGTGCACCGTCGCCCCAGGAGAAGTCAGTGCGCGCGACCGGCCTGCCCCCGCTCGAGAAGTACCGGTGTTGTAGTCGGGGTGCGGGGACGTCTCGACACCTCCGCATGACACATCGGGACAGTGACTCCCCGGGGCTTTCTGCCCGGGGGTCCGCGAAATCCACGACGTCCCGGGCGATCGCCACGCCGGTCCGGCCGCGATGGCGATCGACTTCGCTCGCGAGCCCGTCCGCGGTCACCATCCGGAGGCGCAGCGCGTGGTCCGCCGCGCATACTCCTGCGTCGAATCCCGCAGAGCGGGCGAGATCGACGACCGTTCGGGCGACGCAGGTGACGGGGATGCCGTCCACCTGGGTCGTGTCCAGGGAATCGCGCGGCGAGGAATGAACCTGGATGTGCGGGGTCCTGCGTCCGCCGGTGGGTCGGTCGACCGTGAGATGAACGTGGTCAGTCCGGGCTCTGATGAGAGGCAGACCGTGGAGCGCTGCCGCCGTGTGGTGGCTGATCACGGCGCCGAGGGGGCCCTGGTCGAGCGCGATCCGCGACGACCGGGCGAGGGCATCCCGTGCGCTCTCGCCCGACTGCGGCGCGTGAAACCACCCGTGTCTGATCTTGATCAGTCGGCCCTGCGCGACAGCCGCGGTCAGTGCGCGATGCGACAGGCCCGCCCGGGTTGCTTCTGCTGTGGTGAACGGCCGGCCGGTAGGGAAGGGGATCACGGGAGTCATGGCGGCAACGGTGTCAGGGCCGTCGAGTGGGCGGAGAGCGTGACAGGGGCTGGCGGGGGCTTTCAGTGGAGAGAGGGACCCTGTGAAATTCGGTCACTCGCCACGATGAGTGTCCCCACGACGGACGCGCGCAACCACTGCAGACTCACACGACATTTCGTCCGCGTGTGCAGTGGTTGCGCGCGTATGCGAACCGGGGGCCGGATCAGGAGTCGTGGATGATCACGCCTCGCATGATCTTCCCGTCCTGCAGGTCCTGGTAGCCCTCGTTGACCTGGTCGAGCGAGTAGGTCGTGGTGATGAGCTCGTCCAGCTTGAGCTTGCCCTCGTCGTACAGGCGCAGCAGCTTGACGATGTCGTACTGCGGGTTGGCCGAGCCGAAGAGGGTGCCCGTGATGGTCTTTCCGAACAGGGCCATCATCGTGCCGTTGACCTGCACGGTGTTCTCCGTCATGTTGCCCAGGCCGGTGATCACCACCCTGCCCCCCTTGCCGATCACGTCGAAAGCGCTCGAGACGACCTTCTCGTCGACAGTGCCCACCAGGATGAGCGCCTGGTCCGCCATCTGGCCCCAGGTGAGCTTCTCGACCTCCGCGTGGGCCTCGGCGGCGTCGGCGAACGCATGGGTGGCGCCGAACTTCAGGGCCTCGTCGCGCTTGAACTGGACGGGGTCCACCACCACCACGTGACGGGCCCCCGAGTGGACGGCGCCCTGGACGGCGTTGATGCCGAGCCCGCCGATCCCGTAGATCACCACGGTGTCACCCTGTCGCACGTTGCCGGCGTAGGTGGCGGTGCCCCATCCGGAGGGCACACCGCAGCCCACCAGGACGGCCTTGTCGAGCGGTAGCCAGTCGTCGACCTTGACCACCGAGTGTTGTGAGATCACCGAGCGCTCGGAGAACGTCCCGAGCATGCACATGGCGCCGAACTCCTTGCCGTCCGCCCGGAACCGGAAGGTGCCGTCGGGCATGTGGCCGTCGAGGATCGTGGCGCCCATGTCGCAGAGGTTCTGGCGACCGGTCGAGCAGTATCGGCAGGTGCCGCAGTTCGGGATGAAGGAGCACACCACGTGGTCGCCGGGCTTGACCTTCGTCACCCCCACGCCCACGGCCTCGATGACGCCTGCTCCCTCGTGCCCTCCGACGATGGGGAAGCGCGGCGGGAGGGAGCCGTCGGACAGGTGGAGGTCGGAGTGACACAGGCCCGCGGCCGTGTACTTGATCAGGACCTCGCCGGGGCCGGGGTCGTCGAGGTCGAGCTCGATGATCTCGAACGGCTTGTGGACATCAAACAGTACTGCTGCCTTGGTCTTCACGGCGGTGTTCCTTT
>NZ_JAALDV010000448.1:0-1501 GCF_014145045.1 Dietzia sp. DQ12-76 | reverse complement strand
GCGGGGAGCGGGGAGCGGGGAGCGGGTTCTGGGAGAGGTGACGGGGGAGGGTGTGCCGGGACGGCACGCGGGTGGATCAGAGCTGGATGTTGACCGACCTGGTCTGCGTGTAGAGGTCGAGAGCGCCCTGGCCCAGTTCGCGGCCCCAGCCGGACTGCTTGAAGCCGCCGAACGGCATGGCGGTGTCGAAGCCGTTGTACTGGTTGACCCACACCGAGCCGGCGTGGAGGCGGCTGGCGACCTGGTGGGCCTTGGAGATGTCCTTCGTCCACACTCCGGCGGCCAGCCCGTAGATCGAGTCGTTGGCCTGGCGGACCGCGTCGTCGACGTCGGTGAACCGCAGGGCCGACACGACGGGGCCGAAGATCTCGTCCGTCACCACCCGGTGGTCGGGCTCGACGTCCACGAACACGGTGGGTTGGACGAAGTAGCCGGTGTCACCGTGTCGGCCGCCGCCGGTGAGGGCCCGCCCGCCGTCCTCGATGCCGGCGCGCAGGTAGTAGGAGACCTTGTCGAACTGGTCCTGGTCGACCAGCGGGCCGAGCTCGGTGGCGGGGTCCAGACCGTGCCCGATGGTGGCCTGGGCGGCGGCTTCGGCGACGGCCTGCGTGAACTTCTCGTAGATGGAGTCCTCGACATACAGGCGGGTGCCAGCGGTGCAGGCCTGGCCGTGGTTGAACATCCACGCGGCCACGGAGCCTGCGACGGCGGCGTCGAAGTCGCAGTCGGCGAAGACGATGTTGGCGCTCTTGCCGCCCAGTTCGAGGGAGACCTTCTTGAGGTTGCCCTTGGCGGCGTCGACGATGAGCTTGCCCACCTCGGTGGAGCCGGTGAAGGCCACCTTGTCCACGTCGTCGTGGGCGGAAATCGCGGCGCCGGCGTCGCCGAAGCCGGTGACGATGTTGACCACGCCGGCGGGCACGCCGGCCTCGGCGATGACCTCGCCCAGCAGCAGCGCGGTCAGCGGAGTCTGCTCGGCCGGCTTGAGGACCAGGGTGTTGCCGGTGGCCAGGGCGGGGGCGAGCTTCCACGCCGCCATGAGCAGGGGGAAGTTCCAGGGGATGATCTGCCCGCACACGCCCACGGGCACGCGCTGGGTGTAGGCGTGGAACTGCTTGTCGCCGGCGAACGGCATCGACACGTTGACCGTGGAGCCCTCGATCTTGGTGGACCAGCCGGCGTAGTAGCGGAACACGTCGGCCGCCCAGGCCACGTCCACGGCGGTGGCGATCGCGACGGACTTGCCGTTGTCCAGGGCTTCGATCTGCCCGAACAGCTCGGCCCTGGCGTCCAGCAGGTCGCCGATGCGCCACAGGATCTGCTCGCGCTGGTTGGGCTTCATGGTCGCCCACGAGCCGTCGTCGAACGCGCGGCGCGCGGCGGCGACGGCCCGGTCGACGTCCTCGGGTCCGCCGTGCGCGACCTGGGTGATCTCGGCCCCGGTGGCGGGGTCGTAGGTGCCGAAGGTGCGGCCGTCCGCGGCGTCGACCCACTGCCCGTA
>NZ_JAALDV010000447.1:0-3484 GCF_014145045.1 Dietzia sp. DQ12-76 | reverse complement strand
CCAGCTTGCGGCGGTTGGCGGGCGGGTGCAGGTCGTCAGCGCCCACGAAAGGGGCGCCGATCCGTTCGGCGATCGCCTGCGCAACGGTCGATTTGCCGGCACCGGTCACGCCCATCACCACGATGTGCGTCATCGGTGTCGACACCGTCGGCAGCGGATCCGGCGACCGGGATCAGATGGTGAAGGCCATCGATTCGAGGATCCTCCGGCCCAGCTCCTCGTCGCCGCTGATCTCCACACCGTTTCCGGGTTCCGCGGAGATCCTGCCGGTCGCGGAGCGGACGAAGGTCGGGGTGTCGAAGACCAGCTCGACCGAGACCCGTGCGGAGTCGTCGACGTCCACGAGTCCCGCCCGGCCGGCGACCAGCACATCGGTGGCCAGGGACGGGTCGGCATCGGAGTCGCCCTTCACCCGGAACCGGACCCGCGAACCGTCCGGGGCCCCGGCGTTCTTGCCCACGATCCGGGGTAGGGCGCGCGCGATCTCCCCGAGCGCGAACCTCCCCACGCCGCTGTCGAGGTGGTGAGTCATGCCGAGGGCGTGACGGATGTCGTCCTCGTGGACCCAGCAGTCGAACACGCGCACCCCCATGAAGCGTCGGAACGGCACGCGGCCGACGGGGGAGTCGGTCTCGGCCTCCAGGTCTTCGGCGGTCATCTCGGAGAGCTGCACGGTGCGCTCGGCCACGACCTCGCGGAAGTCCGCGAACGCGTCCTCGACGGCCAGGGACCGGGCCTCCTGGACGAACCTCTCGTTGAGCTCCCCGATGGGATTGCGGACATAGTCGCGCGACGAGGCGGGGAGGTCGACGTCCGGTATCGGCTCGCCGGCCAGCAGGTGCTCGGTTCCGGCGATGTGCGCCACCACGTCTCGCACCGTCCAGCCCGGGAGCGCGGTGGGGGTGGCCCAGTCGTCCCTCTTGAGTCCCGCCAGGAGCTCGTCGAGATGGTTCCACTGCTGGATCAGGTGACGGATTTCAGTAGGGGCCTCGTCTGGGGCTCCGGTGTCGGCTCCGCTTGCGGAGGTGGCGGAGGCGGCGTCGCTGTCGGTGGCGTCCATGACCACAAGGCTAGTGCCGTGCAGGAGAGCCGCGCGGCGACTTGGGGCCGTGGCCGGTGCTCTCCTCGGAACACCCGACCCCGGCGCCGCTGTGGTGTGCGGACGCCGGGGTCGGCGATCAGGTCGTGCGGCGGGAGCTCAGAGCTCGCGCGCGGGAGTCGCCGTGGATCCGTCAGGATCGTCGGGGTGGCCGGCGTAGTGCACGATGCTGGCGACGAGTCCGCCCCAGATCACGAGCAGGAACAGCACCATCATGATGATCGCGGAAGCGTCCATGGCTCAGGCCTCCTTGGGCGTGTGGGTGGGGGCAGGGTTCTCGTCGGGACGGGTGAGTCCCTCCTCGTAGACGTAGTCGCTCGGGTCGTCGTCGACACTCGGCGGTCCGTCGAGCTGGCGGGCCCCCCGCCAGGGCAGGGCCGACAGGATGATCGACAAGACCAGGATGGTCCCGATCATGCCCCAACCCCAGACGCCCAGGATGGCGGCGTCATAGCCCTCGTAGGGCTCGGAGATGAGGGACATGATCTCGCGGATCAGCGAGTAACCCAGGACGACCGGGGTGATCACGGCGAGGCACACGATCCAGAAGGTGCCGACCTTCCACGAGGACACCGAGTTGAGGTGATCGCGCAGGGTGGGGGCGAGGCGCATCACGAAGATCACCACGATGAGGGCGATGAGGGTGATGCCGACGATGCCGAGGCTGTTGACGAACTTGTCCATCACGTCGAGGTTCTGCAACCCGGTCTCGGTGGGCATGAGCAGGATCGAGGCGGCCGCCATCGGGATGCCGACGGCCAGCACCGAGGTGGTGCGGCTGCTGCCCATCTTGTCCTGGAAGGACGAGATGACCACCTGGACGATCGAGATGAGTGAGGTGATACCGGCCAGGATGAGGCAGACGAAGAACACCACGCCCCAGATCGGGCCGCCCGGCATCTGCGAGATCAGGGCCGGGAAGGCGATGAACGCCAGTCCCGGCCCGCCGCCCACGTCCTCCCAGCCGGCGCCCGCCGACGTGGAGACGAGGAAGCCGAGGGTGGCGAACACGCCGATGCCGGCGAGGACCTCGAAGGCCGAGTTGGAGAAGCCCACGACCAGCCCGGAGCTCGTGAGGTTGGACTTGCGCTTGAGGTAGGAGGAGTAGGTCAGCATGATGCCGAAGCCCACCGAGAGCGAGAAGAAGATCTGCCCGTAGGCCGCGATCCACACGCTCGGCTCGGTGAGCACGCCCCAGTCCGGGGTGAAGAAGTTGTTGAGGCCGTCCATGGCGCCGTCGAGGAAGAGTGACCGCACGACGAGGGCGGCGAAGAGCGCCACGAGCAGCGGGACGAAGAGCAGGGCGGTGCGGCCGATACCGTTCTGGACACCCGCGAGCAGGACTCCCAGCGTCACGATCCACACGACCACCAGGACGATCGCGATGCCCGGGACGAAGTCGACGCCGAAGCCGCTGCCGGCGCGGAGGAAGTCCTCGGCGAAGAACGACGCCGACTCCTCGTATGTCTCCCCCCACCGTTCGTCGATCGAGAACCACGCGTAGGAGGCGGCCCAGGCGATGATCACGGCGTAGTACACGGCGATGACGAAGGACACCAGGACCTGGATCCAGCCGATCGGCTCGGCGAAGCGGTTCATCCGCCGGAAGCTCAGCGGCGCGGACCCGCGGAAACGGTGGCCGATGGCGTAGTCGAAGAACAGCAACGGGAGGCCCGCGGTGAGCAGGGCCACGAGGTAGGGGAGCAGGAAGGCGCCGCCGCCGTTGTCGTAGGCGACGAAGGGGAAGCGCCAGATGTTGCCGAGGCCGACGGCGGAGCCGATGGCGGCAAAGACGAAGACGGAGCGACGGGAGAATGTCTCTCTCGGTGTCGCCCCACTCCTGGTGGGCGGGCTGGTCATGGTCGACTCCTTGTGGGGCGATCGGGCGGCGGATCCGCCGGGTGTGACGGAACGACGATAGGTGCGGTCTCCACTACTTCTCATATCTTCACGGCGGGTTGGTGTTTTGGTGACCATTTCGACGCATTCGCGGCACCGAATCGTGTTACTGGTGTGACTACAGTGATCTCATGAGGATGCAGCGAATGAGCCCGGGAGTGGGGCGTCGGCTGGCCGCGGCCACGGTCGCTGCGTTGATGGTCGTGGTGTCCGGTCTCGTCGCCGCACCAACCCTGGCCGCACCAGCCCTGGCCGCCCCCTCGCCGGCGGTCTCGGTGCCCTCCCCGGCCGAGGTGGTCCGCGAGACCGGGTCATGGTTCTCGCACGGCTACACTCTCGACCTCCGCGCGGACGGCACGGGGATGTTCGCGGCCTGGATGGGGGCGTTCGACGGGACCAGGGTCCAGTTGCGACTGATCCCCGCGCCGGGGCCGGCGACCGTCGCCGAGGTGACCGCCGTCGAGACGGTCGGGCGCGGGGGGCTGG
>NZ_JAALDV010000446.1:0-1660 GCF_014145045.1 Dietzia sp. DQ12-76 | reverse complement strand
CACGCCGTTCGCCCGGGGAGGGGACGGCCTGGCGGCCGTCGGGCCGATGCTCCGCGAGTACCTCGTCAGCGAAGCCATGCACGCGCTGGGTGTGCCCACCACGCGGGCGCTCGCGGTGGTCGGCACCGGGGTGGCCGTGCACCGCGATCAACCCCTTCCGGGCGCCGTGTTGGCTCGCGTCGCGGGCAGTCACCTGCGGGTGGGCACCTTCCAGTTCGCGCGCTCCACCGGAGACCTCGACCTGGTGCGCAGGCTGGCCGACCACGCCATCACGCGCCACCATCCGCAGGCGGCGGAGGCCGAGAACCGGTATCTCGGTCTGTTCGAGTCGGTCCTCGACGCCCAGGCCTCCCTCGTGGCGCAGTGGATGCTCCTGGGGTTCATCCACGGGGTGATGAACACGGACAACACCACGATCTCCGGCGAGACCATCGACTACGGCCCCTGTGCGTTCATGGAGGCATTCGACCCGGCCACCGTGTTCAGCTCGATAGACACCCAGGGCCGCTACGCCTACGGAAACCAGCCGCCCATCATGCAGTGGAACCTGGCGCGGTTCGCCGAGACCCTGGTCCCGTTGGTCGACGACGACGAGAACGCGGCCGTCGAGACGCTGACGGCCTCTCTGGGCACGTTCCCCGCTCGCTATCAGGCGGCCTGGACCGCGGGGATGCGTCGCAAGCTGGGGCTTCCCGCTGCGCCGGGCCGATCCGAGTCGGAGGCGGTCGAATCGGATCCGGTCGAGCCGCTGCTGGAGGAACTCTCGCGGTTGCTCACCGCGACCCGGGTCGACTTCACGTCGTTCTTCCGCGCGCTCATCCCGGCCGCGGCGGGTGACACGTCGGCAGTGCGGGAGCTGGTGGGGGAGTTGGCGGACGGATGGCTTGCGAGCTGGCGCACGCTGGATCCCTCGGTCGAGGTGATGGCGGCCGCGAATCCCGTGTACATCCCGCGCAACCACCTGGTGGAGGAGGCCCTGGACGCGGCGACGGCGGGTGATCTCGGGCCGTTCTCCGAGCTCCTCGTCGTCGTCACCGATCCCTACACCGAGCGTCCCGGACTTCAGCGGTACGCCAGCCCGGCCCCGCCCGACGCCTCTCCTCACGTCACCTTCTGCGGCACCTGAGACAGGTGAGCGGGCTCGGCCCCGTCGCCCCGGCGCGCAAACGAACCGGAGTCCGCCGCGAGCAGGACCGCCACGACCCCCAGCCCCATCGCGATGAGTTGGGGTGCCCCGACCCGGTCGCCGAGCATCGCCCACGCCCAGATCGCCGAAACCGGAGGGGTGAGGTAGAGCAGCATGCTCGTGGGCGTGGCGCCGAGGCGGCGCAGGGCGAGGATGTACGCCCCATAGCCACCGAGCCCGGCCGGGACCACCAGCCATGCGAGCGACCCCACGAGCCGCGCGGTCGGGTCGACCGCGAGTCCGGTGGTGAGCACGGCGACGGTGACAAAGACGACCGCCGCAGCACACACCTGGACCGTGAGGGCGGTGACCAGGTTGACCCGGGGCGCCCAGCGACGCTCGAGCAGCGCCGAGCAGCTCAGACCCAGCAGGCTGATCACCGGTAGGACCATCGCCGGGCCCGGATCGCCGACCCCGCCGACGCAGAGTGCGACCGCGCCGAGACCGAGGGCGACCCCGCTCCACTGCCGCGGC
>NZ_JAALDV010000445.1:0-1089 GCF_014145045.1 Dietzia sp. DQ12-76 | reverse complement strand
GTGCACAGGTCCATGGTCGTGCACAGCTCCATGGTCGTACACCGTGGCGCGGGCGGTCATGCTTGCTGCTCCACCGGGCCGACGGGATCGTGGACGGTCACCAATTTGGAACCGTCGGGGAAGGTGGCCTCGACCTGGATCATCGGTAGCCGCTCCACCACCCCGGCCATGACCTGCCCGGCGTCCAGGACCCGACGCCCCAGGTCCATGCACTCGGCGACGGTGCGTCCGTCGCGGGCGTGCTCGACGATCTCCCACGAGATGAGCGCGGTGGCCTCCGGGACATTGAGCAGCACGCCGCGGTCGAGTCTCCGGCGGGCCACCTCCGCCGCGGTGAACAGGGTGAGTTTGTCCAGTTCGCGGGGGGTGAGCTTCATCGGCGGGTCCTCTCGTGCTCGGAGCGTCGGCGCGCCGGGGCGTGTCGATCACGCTAATACCACCGTGTGTCGGCCGTGTAACACCGCTGCCGAGGACCGCTCCCACCCCTGTCGCCGAGCGCCTGAACGTCCCTGACCTGCGGTGCCCTGAACGGCGCGAGCAGGGCACCGCAGGTCACGGACCGTGTCCCTCCACTGGTTCGCGCCGCGCGATCCAAACACGGGATCATCCGGACTCCGGCGCCGTCTGAACACCCGCCCCGTGCCTGCCCCAGCACACCAGCCCTCCACCACACCAGCCCTCTGTCCTGTGGCGCCCTGCAGAGGGCGAGCAGGGCACCGCTGGTCACAGGGCAGCGCACCCGGCGAGGGCCCGTCCGGCAGCACCGGCCGCGCCCGACCACTGGTTCGGCGGCCGATTGTTACGGCACGTTACGACTCCCGCGTCGCCATCGCTCCGCCTCCCGCCCACTGCCATCATGAATCGATGCCCCAGAACATCGCCGGGACGACCGCGACCGACGACCCCGCCGTGGGTGACTTCGACACCGCCCCCGCGGACAACCTGCTGCCCGTGCTCACGGAGCTGTCGGGATCTGCCGAATGGGCACGGGCGGTACTGGACGGTCGGCCATACCGCTCGCGCGCGGCCCTGCACTCCGCGGCCCGACGGGTGCTCGCCGGGCAGAGCGACGCCGAGGTGCTGTCCGCG
>NZ_JAALDV010000045.1:0-10870 GCF_014145045.1 Dietzia sp. DQ12-76 | reverse complement strand
TGGCCGAGAGGATGGTCCTCGAGCTCAAGGACAAGGTCGGGCCCGTACACGACGCCGACGGCAGCGCCGCCGGACCCGGGGTGTCCGCGGCCCCGGCGGCGACCGAGGTGGCCGGAGCGCTCGAGGGACTCGGTTTCTCGGCCACGGAGGCGGAGAAGACGGCGGCCGCCGTCCTGTCGGACGATCCGGACCTGGGTCCGGCGGAGGCCCTGCGTCTGGCACTGCGGTCGCTCGGTAGGCGCTGATGACCGGGCCGTACCGGGACGCGGACGGGAGCGAGGCGGAGGTGGGGTTGTCCGCCGCGTCGACCCCGTTCGACTCCGATGTCGAGGGTGCCCTTCGTCCGCGGAACCTCGGGGAGTTCATCGGTCAGGTGACGGTACGCGAGCAACTCGAGCTCGTTCTCACCGCGGCCACCCGGCGTGGGGTGGTCCCGGACCACCTGTTGTTCTCCGGCCCGCCGGGTCTGGGAAAGACGAGCCTGGCGATGATCGTCGCGGCCGAGCTCGGGGGATCGCTCCGCATCACCTCCGGCCCCGCTCTGGAACGCCCGGGGGATCTCGCCGCCATGCTCTCCAACCTCATCGAGGGCGACGTCCTGTTCATCGACGAGATCCACCGGATCGCACGTCCGGCAGAAGAGATGCTGTACCTCGCCATGGAGGACTTCCGGATCGACATCATGGTGGGCAAAGGGCCCGGCGCGACCTCCATCCCGCTGGAGATCGCCCCGTTCACACTGGTCGGCGCCACCACCCGATCAGGTGCGCTCACCGGCCCGTTGCGCGATCGCTTCGGCTTCACGGCGCACATGGACTTCTACACGGACGAGGACCTGGCCCGCATCGTCTCCCGGGCGGCCGAGATCCTCGAGATCCCGGTGCAACCGGACGCGGCGATGGAGATCGCCGGGCGCTCCCGCGGCACACCGCGGATCGCGAACCGCCTGCTGCGCCGCGTGCGCGACTACGCCGAGGTCCGGGCGGACGGGCGGGTCACTGTTCCGGTCGCCCGCGCGGCGCTCCGGGTCTACGAGGTGGACGAGCTGGGCCTGGACAGACTGGACCGTGCGGTCCTGCGCGCGCTGCTCGTCCAACATGAGGGCGGGCCGGTCGGATTGAGCACGCTCGCCGTGGCCGTGGGGGAGGAGGCGACCACCCTCGAGGAGGTCTGTGAACCGTTCCTCGTCCGTGCCGGTCTGCTCGCCCGCACGCCCCGTGGCCGGGTCGCCACCGCCGCGGCGTGGGAGCACCTGGGCCTGCGCCGATCGGACAGGGATCCGACCGAACCGATGCTGCCGGTGGAGACGGAGACGGGACCCGGCCCGCGCGGATGACCACCCGGGTGGCATCCTCGGACGAGACCGGTCCGACGCCCGGACCCGACACCTTCGGACCCACCGACGGGTCCCGACACGAGAGGACCCCCATGGGACTGGAACTCCTGTTGCCACTCATGATCATCGCGCTCGTCGCGCTGATGTTCTTCCAGAGCTCCAAGCAGCGGAAGGCGATGAAGGACCTGCAGGAGATGCAGGCCTCACTCTCGGTCGGTGATCAGGTGCTCACCACTTCCGGGCTGCACGCCACGGTCGTCACGGTCGGCGAGGAGACCCTGGTCCTGGAGATCGCCCCCGGGGTCCGGACGCAGTGGGACCGTCGGGTGATCCGCGAGAAGCTCGACCCCGGCACGACCCCCGGATCGTCCACCGGAGAAGACGGCGCTGATTCCGGACGAGGGGCTACCGGCGAGTAGTGTGATGGGGCCGTCCAGCCGGAGGCCCCTGCAGAAGACCGAGAGAGATCACCCGTGTCACCAGTCCGTTCTCGGCGTGTAGACGCCCGCCCCAGGCCCTGGGCACTGCTGTCCTCGTTCTGCGTGGTGTTCTTCATCCTCTTCCTCGCGGCGTTTGCCGTCGCCGATCGGGGACTCGCACCCAAGCTCGGCATCGACCTGCAGGGCGGGACCCGGGTCACGCTGATCCCCATCGGACAGCCCGACGAGCAGGACCTGCGTCTGGCCCAGGACATCATCCGCGATCGCGTCGACGGCCTCGGCGTGGCCGGGACCTCGGTGGTCATCGAGGGCAGCAACATCGTCCTCACGGTCCCCGGCGAGGACTCGAGCCAGGCCCGGGACCTCGGGACCACCTCGCAACTGACGATCCGCCCCGTCCTCGAGGTCCAGCCGGTCGCCGAGGGGGACGTCGAACCCGTCGATGCCGCGGTCGGTGACCGAGAGGCGGTCGCCCGGGCGGTGGAGGAGGCCCTCGAGGTACGACAGGGCGACCCCGAGGAACTCATCCAGCGTCTGCCTGAGTTCCGGTGCCCTGAACGAGAGATCACGGCGGGATTCGAGGATCAGTCCCAGGCGTTGATCGCGTGCGGAGAGGGCGCCAAGTACGTCCTCGGCCCCGTCCCGTTGCTCGTCGGCGAACCGGAGGACGGTGAGCGCCTCGACGGCCAGCAGATCGTCAAGGACTCGGTGAGCTCCGGCTTCAGCCAGCAGGCCGGTCAGAACGAGGTGTCGTTCCGGTTCAACGCCGGACCCGGACAACAGGGCAGCGCCACCTGGTCGCGCCTGACCCAGGAGTACCTGCAGCGCCAGATCGCCATCCTCCTGGACGGCGAGGTGATCAGCGCGCCGGTGGTCCAGGGGGTGACCCCGGTCGGGTCGGCCACGTCGATAACCGGCAGTTTCACCATGGACGAGGCGGCGACGCTCGCCGGGAACCTCCGGTTCGGCGCCCTGCCGATCTCGTTCGAGGACCCGAACGTCGACAACGTGCCCGCCTCGCTGGGTCTGGCCTCCCTCGAGGCCGGCCTGCTCGCAGGAGCGATCGGTTTCCTGCTGGTGCTGGTGTACACGGTGCTGTACTACCGGTTGCTCGGCGTGATCGCGTTCTTCTCCCTCGTGATCTCGTTCCTCGTCACCTATGTGATGCTCGTGTTCCTCGGGTACACGGTGGATTACAGCCTCGACCTGGCCGGGGTGGCGGGCCTCATCATCGGTATCGGCATGACCGCGGACTCCTACGTCGTGTTCTTCGAGAGGATCAAGGACGAGCTCCGCGACGGTCACCGGTTCAGATCCGCGGTACCCAGAGCGTGGAAGAGCGCCAGTCGCACCATCATCACCGGCAACGTGGTGAGTCTGATCGGCGCCGTGGTGCTGTACCTGCTGGCCACCGGAGAGGTCCGCGGATTCGCCTTCACCCTGGCACTGAGCACCGTCATGGACGTCCTCGTCGCCTTCACCGTCCTGTGGCCGCTGGTGTACCTGGCCTCGACCAAGCCGTTGTTCACCAAGCCGTGGGCCAACGGCCTCGGCCGGATGGAGTCCCTCCGGGCCGACTCCGCCGAGCGACGCCGCCACGAGCAGGACGCCGAGAAGGACGGATCCGATCCGGGCTCCGAGCGCGGCCGAGGCGTGTCCGCCACCGTGCGGGGCCCGGATGGGCGACCCACCGATCCGGGGCCGGCGTCCCCGGGCGTGACGATGATCCTGCCGCGCCGTGACGACTCCGAGGAGGAGGGCCGATGAGCGCCCCGGGAACGATCGACTCCGACGGCACGGCGGGTCCCGACCAGCCGGAGAGCCTGTTCAACCGTCTCTACACGGGGACCGGCGCGTTCCCGATCGTGCAGCGCCGCCGCCTGTACTTCCTCCTGACCGGGGCGATCGTCGCGATCTGCCTCGCGAGCATCATCTTCCGGGGGTTCACCTTCGGGATCGACTTCACCGGCGGCACCAAGTTGACGATGCCGGCGGGGGATGCGGACACCGGCCGGGTTGCCGCCGTCGTCGAGGAGACTCTCGGTCAGGAGCCCCAGACGGTCCAGATCGTGGGAGCCGGCAACGCGCGCATCGTCGAGGTGGAGACCGGCTTCCTCACCAGTGACGAGATCTACGCGACCAAGCTCGCGCTCGTGGAGGAGTTCCAGCCCGTCGCGGCGAGCGGCGAGGTCTCGATCGAGGCCGTCGGCGACTCCGCGCGCAGCGAGAGCTGGGGTGGACAGGTCACCCAGCAGATGATCATCGCCCTGGCGGTCTTCATCGTGATCGTGTTCGGCTACATGGCGCTGCGCTTCGAGTGGCGGATGTCGGTGGCCGGCGTCGTCGCGCTCTTCTTCGACGTCATCACCACGGCGGGCGTCTATTCGCTCCTGGGATTCGAGGTCTCACCCGCCACGGTCATCGGCCTGCTCACCATCCTCGGTTTCTCCCTCTATGACACGGTCATCGTGTTCGACAAGGTGGACGAGAACACGCGCGGCAGCAAACACTCCTCGAGTAGCACCTACGCCGAAGAGGCGAACCTCGCGGTCAACCAGACGCTCATGCGATCGATCCACACCACCACCATCGGCATCCTCCCGTTGCTGGCGTTGCTGGTGGTCGCGGTGTGGATCCTCGGGGTGGGCACGCTGCTCGACCTCGCCATCGTCCAGGTCGTCGGCATCATCACGGGCACGTTCTCGTCGATCTTCCTCGCGACCCCGCTGCTGGTGTGGCTCAAGGAGTTCGATCCCGCCACCAAGCGCCAGACCGCCAAGGTCCTGGCCCGCCGGGAGAAGGCCGGGGCCACCGCATGAAGGGCCACGGGACCTCGGGTGTGTCCCCGGGGGTCGTGGCCGCCGTCGAGCGCCTGATGCGCCGGGTCGAGGACTTCCCGGTGGCCGGCGTCCAGTTCTGTGACCTCACCCCCGTGCTGGCCGACCCCGAGGGTTTCGACGCCGTGGTGGCGGGCCTCGCCGCGGGTCATGAGATCGGGTCGGTGGACTACGTGGCAGGGCTGGACGCGCGTGGCTTCCTGCTCGCCGGGGCGGTCGCGTTGCGGCTGCGCACCGGCGTGCTGGCCATCCGAAAGGCGGGCAAACTCCCACCGCCCGTGCACTCGCGCTCGTACGAACTCGAGTACGGGGCGGCGACGCTCGAGCTCCCCGCCGACGGCCTCGACCTCAGTGGCACGCGGATCCTCGTGGTGGACGACGTCCTGGCCACCGGCGGCACTCTCGGAGCGGCCGTCGGGCTCCTCGACGACTGTGGCGCCGTGGTGACCGGCCTGTCGGTGGTGCTCGAAGTACCCGGGCTCGGGGGTAGGGATAGACTGTCCGGCACACCGCTGACCTGCCTCACGGTCGCGTGACCACCGCCCGTCGTTGACGGACCGGACATGGAGGGAGAAGCCGGAATGACCGATCGGCAGGATCCCACAGCGAACATCGGAGCCGGCCCCCAGCCCGCACCTGCGGAGCAGACCCGGTCCAGCACCCAGCCCAACACCCAGCCCCTCCCGGTGATCCCGGGCGCCCGCCCGTCCGCCGGCCGTCGCGTCCGGGCCAGGTGGGCCCGGCGCCTCACCTCGGGGTTGACGGTGACGTCCACTCCCGCGGTCCTGGAACCCCTTGTCCGGGTGCACCGGATCCACCACGCCAAAGCCGACGTGGCGCTGCTCTCGCGTGCCTACGCGCTCGCAGAACGCCAGCACGAGGGCGTGTTCCGGAAATCCGGCGACCCCTACATCACCCATCCACTGGCGGTGGCGACCATCTGCGCCGAGATGGGCATGGACACCACCACCCTCGTGGCAGCGCTGCTGCACGACACCGTGGAGGACACCGACTACTCCCTCGAGGCCCTGGCCTCGGATTTCGGTGACGAGGTCGCACACCTCGTCAACGGGGTCACGAAGCTGGACAAGGTCGACTTCGGCGAGGCGGCCGAGGCCGAGACGATCCGCAAGATGATCATCGCGATGGCGCATGATCCGCGGGTGCTGGTGATCAAGGTCGCCGACCGCCTGCACAACATGCGGACCATGCGATTCCTGCCGCCGGAGAAGCAGGTCAAGAAGGCCCGCGAGACCCTGGAGGTGATCGCGCCTCTGGCCCACCGTCTCGGAATGGCCACCGTGAAGTGGGAACTCGAGGACCTGGCCTTCGCGATCCTGGAGCCCAAGAAGTACCAGGAGATCGTGCGACTGGTCGCCGATCGGGCGCCGAGCCGGGACGTCTACCTGGGAACGGTGATCACCCGGGTCAGGGCCGAGCTGGAGAACGCCCACATCCAGGCCCGGGTCGAGGGCCGACCCAAGCACTACTGGTCGATCTACCAGAAGATGATCGTCCGGGGACGCGAGTTCGACGAGATCCACGACCTGGTGGGCATCCGCGTGCTGTGCGAGGACGTCCGGGACTGCTACGCCGCGATCGGCGTGGTGCATTCCGCCTGGAAACCGATGCCGGGGAGGTTCAAGGACTACATCGCCCAGCCCCGCTTCGGCGTCTACCGCTCACTGCACACCACCGTGATCGGTCCCGACGGCAAACCGTTGGAGATCCAGATCCGGACCCACGAGATGCACCGGAACGCCGAGTACGGGATCGCCGCGCACTGGCGGTACAAGGAGACCCGCGGCAAGCACCACGGCGATCCCGCCGAGGTGGACGAAATGGCGTGGATGCGCCAACTGTTGAGCTGGCAGCGGGAGGCCGCCGATCCGGGGGAGTTCCTGGACTCCCTGCGGTTCGAGATGACCAGCAAGGAGATCTTCGTCTTCACGCCCAAGGGCGACGTGATCAATCTCCCCGTCGGTGCGACACCGGTGGACTTCGCCTACGCCGTCCACACCGAGGTCGGTCACCGGTGCATCGGTGCGCGGGTCAACGGCAAGCTCGTCGCGCTCGAGAGGCCCCTGGAGAACGGCGAGGTCGTCGAGGTCTTCACCTCGAAGGACCCCAACGCGGGCCCCAGTCTGGACTGGCAGAAGTTCGTCGTCTCGGGCAGGGCCAAGAGCTCGATCCGGCAGTGGTTCGCCAAGGAGCGGCGCGAGGAGGCCCTCGAACGGGGCAAGGATCTCATCACTCGGGAGGTACGCCGAGGCGGGGTGCCCGTCCACCGGGTCTTCTCCAACGAGTCACTGGCGGGCGTCGCACGTGAGTTGGGTTTCGCCGACGTCACGGCGCTCTACACGGCGATCGGGGAGAACCACGTCTCCGCGAAGCACGTCGTGGGTCGGCTCGTCGCGGCCCACGGGGGGGTCGACGAGGTCACCGAGGAGCTGGCGGACCGTTCGCGGGACAAGAACATCACCTCGAACCGACCGGCGCCCCCCGGTCCGGGGATCCTGGTGGGCGGGGTGAAGGACGTGCACGCCAAGCTCGCCCGCTGTTGCATGCCGGTCCCCGGGGACGAGGTGCTGGGGTTCATCACCCGCGGTGGGACCGTGAGCGTCCACCGCACCGACTGCACCAACGCCTCCGACCTGCACAGGGAGCCCGAGCGACTGGTCAAGGTCGAGTGGGCACCCCAACCCGGGGCGGTGTTCCTGGTGGCGATCCAGGTGGAGGCGCTCGACAGACACAGGCTGCTGTCGGACGTGACCAAGGTGCTGGCGGACGAGAAGGTCAACATCCTGTCCGCGTCCGTCCAGACGGCCGGCGACGACCGGGTGGCGATCTCGCGGTTCACCTTCGAGATGGCCGATCCCAAACACCTCGGACACGTCCTGCAGACGGTCCGGGGCGTCGAGGGGGTCTTCGACGTCAACCGGATGACGTCGAACTGAGCCGGGAGCCCGGTCGGTCCGGCCGCCGACCACGCCTCGGCGGGCGGGCCGGCCCCCGACTCACCTGTCGGGGAGTCCTGACTGGGCGTCGACGACCACGGACTCGATGGTGACGGGACGCCGCGGCACCTGGTTGTCGCGGTCCGTCGGATCGTCGCTCTTCACGCCGGTCTCGGCGATGTCGTCGAGCACCTCCAGCCCCGGTTCACCGACCGTTCCCATGACGGTGTACTCCGGCGGGAGCGCCGAGTCCTCGTACACCAGGAAGAACTGGCTCCCGGCACTGTCGGGCGCCTGCGACTTGGCCATGGCGACGGTTCCGCGGGGGTAGATGGCGGCACCCGACCCGTCGGCCGCGAGTTCGAGGGTGTCGGGCGCGGGCGGCTCGTCCACCACGGAGTACCCGGGCCCGGACAGCCCGGTCCCCGTCGGGTCGCCGCACTGCAGCACCGACAGTCCGGGAACCTCCTCCGGGCCGGTGGTCTCCTCCGCCACGGTCAGACGGTGGCACTCGGTGTCGTCGAAGTACCGCTGCTCGGCCAGGTGGACGAAGCTCGCGACGTTGCAGGGCGCGCCGGAACGATCGAGCGTGAGGGGGATCTGGCCGCGGTCGGTGGTGATGGTCAGTTCCGCGGTTCCCCGGCGGGCCTGGTCACCCGACGGCGGCTCGGCCTCGCGCCTGTTCTCGTTGACGGTCTCGACCTGCGCGTTGAACTCCTCCACCTCGGCCACCACCTCGTCGCCCTGGTCCTCGAACTCCGCGGGGTCGAGCGGTTGGGGGGTCTCGGTGTCAGCGGGGTACTCGCAGGTCAGCCAGTTGGCCGCGTACTCCTCCGCGCGCTTGCGGTCGTAATTGATCCAGGCGACCACCCCGACGATCCCCAGCAGGACCGCGACGACGACCGAGGCCGCCACGATCTTGAGTTGCTTCTCGCGACGGGCCTGCGCCTCCATCTGCTCGCGCAGGCGCTGGCGCGCCTCGGCTCGGCGTTCCTGGTTGGTGGACACTGACCCTCCTGGGTACCTGGACTAGGCTGGAACAGTCGGCTGGAGCCGCGGTGGGGCCGAAGCGAGCAGACCACAGCGCTCCAGCCCAGGGGTCTTGTCTACCAGGTCGAGGCGAGACGGTTGCACACCACTCCGGTGTGCGGCCCAGTCGGCCCGGGGCCCTGCGACGGAGCCCTCGGGCCATCGAGGAAGGGAGCGCGGGACGTGCAGATCATCGGATTCCCGGCAGGGATGTTCCAGACCAACTGCTACATCGTGTCCGACGCCGCAGGGGACTGCGTCATCGTCGACCCGGGCCAGGACGCCGAGGACCAGGTGCGCCGCCAGGTGTCCGAGGCGGGGCTGCGGCCACGGGCGGTACTGCTCACCCACGGTCACCTGGACCACATCTGGAACGCCCGGCAGGTCGCCGATCATTACGGTGTGCCGGCGTACATCCACCCGGAGGACCGCGTGATGCTCTCCGATCCGGGCAAGGGACTCTCGCTCGACCTGTCCGCCATGCTCAAGGGCGTCACCTTCACCGAGCCGGCGGAGGTCGTGGAGGTGTTCGACGGCGACACCCTGCGATTCGGGTCGATGACCTTCGACGTGGACCACGTACCCGGACACAGCCCCGGGTCGGTGTCCTTCCGGATCGTGGCCGACACAGAGGAGGGGCGGCGGACCATCGTGCTCGGCGGCGACGTGCTGTTCCGGGACGGGGTGGGTCGCACCGATCTTCCCGCGGGCGACACCGATGTGCTGATGCAGTCGATCGCCAAGAAGTTCCTCACATTGGACGACGACGCGGTCGTGCTCCCCGGCCACGGCCCCTCGACCACCGTCGGCCGGGAACGGCGGTCCAACCCGTTCTTACGCGACCTCTAGACCCCCGCCCCCCGATCCACCCACCGACTACACGCAAGGATCCACCACACGTGACCGGCACTCAGAAGAAGACCGCGCTCAAGGCACCGAAGGGGGTGCCGGACTACGTCCCCCCGACCTCGGCCGGGTTCGTCGCGGTCCGGGAGGCGATCACCTCGGCCGCCCGGCGGGCGGGGTACGGGCACATCGAGCTGCCGATCTTCGAGGACACCGCGCTGTTCGCCCGCGGCGTGGGTGAGTCCACCGATGTCGTCTCCAAGGAGATGTACACGTTCTCCGATCGCGGCGGCCGGAGCGTCACCCTCCGGCCCGAGGGGACGGCCGGGGTCATGCGTGCGGTCATCGAGAACGGCCTGGATCGCGGGCAGCTTCCCGTCAAGCTCTGTTACGCCGGCCCGTTCTTCCGCTACGAACGTCCCCAGGCCGGGCGGTACCGCCAGCTGCAGCAGGTCGGCATCGAGGCGATCGGGATCGACGACCCCGCCCTCGACGCCGAGGTGATCGCGGTGGCCGACGAGGCGTTCCGCTCCCTCGGGTTGACCGGGTTCCGACTGGAGCTCACCTCGCTCGGAGACGAGACCTGCCGCCCCGGGTACCGGGAGCGGCTGCAGGCCTTTCTCGCCGGGCTGGATCTCGACGAGGCCACCCGGGAGCGCGCCCGGATCAACCCGCTGCGCGTGCTCGACGACAAGCGCCCGGCGGTCCGTGCCCAGCTCGCGGACGCCCCGCTGATGATCGACCACCTCTCGGACCAGAGCGCCGCCCACTTCGCGGAGGTCCGGTCGCACCTCGACGCACTCGGCGTTGCCTATGAGGTCAATCCCCGGATGGTCCGCGGCCTGGACTACTACACCAAGACCACGTTCGAGTTCGTCCACGACGGACTCGGCGCCCAGTCCGGGATCGGGGGCGGCGGGCGCTACGACGGACTGATGGAACAGCTCGGGGGGCAGGACCTGTCGGGCATCGGATTCGGCATCGGCGTGGACCGCACGATGCTGGCGCTGCAGGTGGAGGGTATCGACCCCACCGTCGGCGGCCGGGTGGACGTCTATGGCGTGGCGCTCGGCGCTCCGGCCAGGGCCGCGATGGTGCCCGTCCTGGCCGGGTTCCGTCAGGCGGGTCTGCGCGCCGACATGGCCTACGGCGACCGCGGCATGAAGGGGGCGTTCAAGGCCGCCGACAGGTCAGGGGCCGCGGTCACCCTCGTGGTGGGTGAGAACGAGTTGGCCTCGGGCACCGTGGTGGTCAAGACGATGGCGACGGGCGAGCAGAACGCGGTCCCGGTGGACTCGGTGGTCGACCACGTCACGGGGCTCGTCGCCCGCTGAGCGCCGACGGGGATCGCGACACCCGCGGACCGGAGGTGCCGCACGACCGGATCGATCCGGCGGGACCGTCCGCGCCGGGCGTCGGCCGCAG
>NZ_JAALDV010000444.1:0-1623 GCF_014145045.1 Dietzia sp. DQ12-76 | reverse complement strand
AGTGACCGCGGCCGGAACCCCACCAGGCCCTCCAGGGCCCCGGCGTCCACGGCGGTCGCGACCGACCGGAGTTGGGCACCGGCCATCGACGCGTGGAGCAGTGCGCCGGTGGCGTCGGACGAGCGGAGGGCCTCGGCGTCGTCCAGATCGACCCGGCCCGCCCCCGTGTCGCTGGTGAGGTCAGGCACGGACGATCGCGAGGACCTCGTCGACGACTGCGGCGACGCCCTCCCTGGTGGGCGCCTCCGCGTTGAGACGCAGCAGCGGTTCGGTGTTCGAGGCCCGGAGGTTGAACCACGCGCCGTCCCCGAGGTCGACCGTGACCCCGTCGAGGCGGTCGACCGACACGGCGCGACCGGCGAACGCGTCGACGACCTCCTCCATGCGGGCCACCTGCGCCTCCGCGGAGTCCAGGGTCGAGTTGATCTCCCCCGACGCGGCGTACCGGGTGTACTCCGCCATCACCTGCGAGAGCGGGGCGTCCTGTTCCCCCAGCGCGGCGAGGGTGTGCATCGCGGCGAGCATCCCCGAGTCGGCCCCCCAGAAGTCGCGGAAGTAGTAGTGCGCCGAGTGCTCACCGCCGAAGACGGCACCGGTGTCGGCCATCTGCGCCTTGATGAAGCTGTGACCGACGCGGGTCCGGACCGCCACGCCGCCCTTCTCCTCGACCAGCTCGGGGACGGCCCGGGAGGTGATGAGGTTGTAGATGATGGACGCGCCGGGCTCCTTGTCGAGTTCACGCCCGGCCACCAGCGCGGTGATGGCCGACGGGGCGACCGGCTCACCCCGCTCGTCCACCACGAAGCAGCGGTCCGCGTCGCCGTCGAAGGCGAGGCCGATGTCCGCTCCGCTCTCCCGGACCAACGCCTGGAGGTCGACCAGATTGGCCGGCTCGAGGGGGTTGGCCTCGTGATTGGGGAAGTTGCCGTCGAGCTCGAAGTACAGGGGCACGATCTCCAGTGGTAGGCCGCTGAGGACCGCGGGCACGGTGTGGCCACCCATCCCGTTGCCGGCGTCGACCGCCACCTTGAGACGTCGGATGCCCGAGAGGTCGACCAGGTCACGCAGGTACCCGCCGTACCCGTCCAGGACATCACGCTCGGAGACCGTGCCGGCGTCACCGTCGTACGCGGGTACACCCTCGACGAGCTCGTCGGCGATCGTGCGGAGGCCGGACTCCTGACCGACCGGCTTGGCGCCCGCCCGGCAGAGTTTGATCCCGTTGTAGCGGGCCGGGTTGTGACTGGCGGTGAACATGGCGCCCGGGCAGTCGAGCATCCCGGAGGCGTAGTAGAGCTGATCGGTCGAGGCGAGGCCGATCGTCACCACGTCGAGCCCCTGGGACGTGACGCCGTCGCCGAACGCCCTGGACAGCGCCGGGGAGGAGTCCCGCATGTCATGGCCCACCACGACGGTGCCCGACCCCTCGGAGCGCATCAGCCGGGCGAACGACGCGCCGACCTCGCGGACGAAATCCTCGTCGATCTGCTCACCCACGACGCCGCGGACGTCGTAGGCCTTGATGACTGCTCGGACGGACTCGGCGGTGCGTGGCACGTGCTGCTCCAGGGATGAGAGGCGGTCGGACGGTGTCATCCGTCGACCCTACCCGCCGCATTCCCA
>NZ_JAALDV010000443.1:0-2874 GCF_014145045.1 Dietzia sp. DQ12-76 | reverse complement strand
CCGCCGCGCCCCCGGTCCCGGCTGACCAAGGTCACCCTCGGTCTGGCGCTCATCGCGGTGGCCGTGGCCGGTGGACTGGCGACACTCGGCGGGGTGGTCTGGCTCGACGCCACGAGGATCGCCGCGATCGGACTCGCCGTGGTGGCCGGCGGGCTACTCGTCGGCGCGGTCACCCGCAGAGGGCACGGACTGCTGGTCGTCGCCGGCCCCCTCGCCGGTTTCGTCCTTCTCGCCTCGCTGGTCCAGGTGCCCGAGGGCGGCTGGGAGGGCACCGGCGAGCAGCTGATCGAGATCACCGACCCCGCCCAGTTGGACGCCCCGATCAACCATCAGGTCGGCAGCATCACCGTGGACATGCGCGAGTTGGAGCTGGACCGCGATCGCAGCTACAGCATCGCCAACAACGTCGGAGAAGTGCAGGTGCTGCTGCCCGACGGGGTCGCCGTGGAGACGAACTGCACCACCGACATCGGGAGCGTGGACTGCCCGACCGGCCTGTCCGGCGATGTCTCCGGCCCCGTCCTGACCCTCAGCGTGCACTCCGGCGTCGGAAGCGTCGTGGTGACGCGATGAGTGACCCGCGCGCCCACGACCCGACAGCTCACCCAGACCACACCGACGACACGGACCACGAAGAACCGCAATCCACCGGGAGCCCCGACATGACCAGCCTGCACTCCGACTCCACGACCCGCCCCGACCAGCCGCTCCAGGACCCGCTTCCCTACGGCTCCGGCGTCACCGACGCGCAGGGGTTCCCGTACGGGACCTCCCCCGCGTACGGGGTCGCAGCCGGGTACGGGGCCGCCCCCGTGCACGGGATCCCGGCCGGGTACGGGGTGGCCTACGAGCCCGCGACGGACGCGGTCGCGCGGCGCGAACGTTCCGGGTCGCCGGTGCTCGCGGTGGCCGGACTGCTCTCCCTCGGGGTCGCCGTGTGGGCGATCCTGGGCGCGCCTGTGATCACGACGACCGTGATGATCGCCGCGTCACTCGTGCTATTGGTCCTGGTCGGGCTGGCGATGGTCATCCGACGCTGACCCGCACACCGACGTCGGATACCCGGCCGGCCCCGTCCACAGGGGCCGGCCGGTTGTCACGGTCGGGGGATGACTCCGCGCCGAGATGTCCCCGCCGCCCGTCACTCCCACTCGATGGTGCCCGGCGGCTTGCTGGTCACGTCCAGCACGACCCGGTTGACGTTCGGGACCTCGTTGGTGATGCGTCCCGAGATCAGCGCGAGGGTCTCGTACGGCACGCGCGTCCAGTCCGCGGTCATGGCGTCCTCGGAGCTCACCGGGCGCAGCACTATCGGGTGGCCGTAGGTGCGTCCGTCGCCCTGGACGCCCACGGAGCGGACGTCGGCGAGCAACACGACCGGGCACTGCCACACCGAGGCGTCGAGCCCGGCCGCGGTCATCTCCTCGCGCACGATCGCGTCCGCCGCGCGCAGGGTCTCGAGCCGGTCCCGGTCGACGGACCCGACGATCCGGATGGCCAGGCCCGGGCCGGGGAAGGGGTGCCGACCGACGATCGCCTCCGGCAGCCCGAGCTCCCGGCCCACGGCCCGGACCTCGTCCTTGAACAGCAGGCGGAGCGGCTCCACCAGCGAGAACTCGATGTCGTCCGGCAGGCCGCCCACGTTGTGGTGGCTCTTGATGTTGGCGGTTCCCGCGCCCCCGCCTGACTCGACCACGTCCGGGTACAGGGTGCCCTGGACGAGGAAGTCGACGGAGGCGGCGTCGTCACCCTGGAGATCGAGGGCCTGGGTGACGGCACGCTCGAAGGACCGGATGAACTCGCGGCCGATGATCTTGCGCTTGGACTCGGGGTCGGTCACCCCGGCGAGGTGACCGAGGTATGTCTCCGAATCGTCGAGAGTGATGAGGCGGGCACCGGTGGCGGCCACGAAATCGTTCTCGACCTGCTCCCGCTCCCCCGCGCGCAACAGACCGTGGTCGACGAACACACACGTGAGTCGGTCCCCGATGGCCTTCTGCACCAACGCGGCCGCGACCGCGGAGTCGACGCCACCGGACAGCCCACAGATCGCCCGGCCGTCACCGATCTGCTCACGGACGGCCTCCACCAGTTGGTCCGCGATGTTGGACGCCGTCCAGGTGGGTTCGAGGCCCGCGATCTCGGTGAGGAAGCGGGTGAGGACCTGCTGCCCGTGAGGCGAATGCATGACCTCGGGGTGGTACTGGACACCGGCCATCCGGCGTTCGGCGCACTCGAACGCCGCGACCGGGGCACCGGGGGACGTGGCCGTCACCGTGAACCCCTCGGGCGCGGTCGTGACCGCGTCCCCGTGGCTCATCCACACCGGGTGGTGCTCGGGCAGTCCGGCGTGCAACAGGCCACCCGACACCGTCACGTCGGTGCGCCCGTACTCGCGGCTTCCCGTGTGCGCGACCTCGCCGCCCAGGGCGCCCGCCATGGCCTGGAAGCCGTAGCAGATGCCGAAGACCGGCACCCCGAGATCGAGCACCGCCGGGTCGAGAGCCGGGGCGTCGTCCGCGTAGACGCTGGCCGGTCCGCCGGACAGGACCAGGGCGACCGGGTTCTTGCCCCGGATCTCCTCCACCGTCGCCGTGTGCGGGATCACCTCGGAGTAGATCCTCGCCTCGCGCACCCGCCGCGCGATGAGCTGCGCGTACTGGGCGCCGAAATCGACGACGAGGACGGGGCGGGGAGCCGCTGCCTCGGCGGTGAACTGGGAGTCGGTCTGTGCGTTCTCGGCCACGGGGTCGAGTCTAGGCGCAGCCCGCCCGCAGCCGAACTCGGCCACGCCCGCCCGCCACCCGGACTCACACGCGGGCGGGGGCACCCCCACTGGAGACCCCGACGATCGGCAGACGCAGCGCGCCGGGC
>NZ_JAALDV010000442.1:11092-19079 GCF_014145045.1 Dietzia sp. DQ12-76 | reverse complement strand
TGACGGGGGCGACGGTGCCTGGCGAGGACCCGGAAGCGGCCGAGCCGTCGGAGGACCCGTCCGGGGGCACGCCGGCCGACCCGCCGGGCCATCCGCCGAGGGAGTCCCCGATCCCCCCATCCAGGGATCCACCCAGGGACCCACCCAGGGATCCGCCCAGGGACCCGAGCAACGGCCCCAGGATGAGTCCGATGACCCCGACGATCACCACCGGCCAGATGAGGTCGGGCAGGTCCACGGAGCCGCCGCCGGCCCCGGGACGGATCACCACTCGTCGAATGGAGTGGTAGGTGGCCCCGTCGGGCAGTGTCACGGCGAACCCGATGTCGTAGGTCCCCGCCCTCGTGGGTGTGCCCTTCAGGACCCCGTCCTCGAGCCGCAGGCCCGGCGGCAGGGACGAGGTATCCACGTCGAGCACGATCCCCTCGGACGCCGAAGGCAGGAACACCTCAGGCCCGAAGCTCCGGCCGGTCCTGCCGTCGGGCAGTCGGTTGACCGGGTCGGTGGGGTCGAGGCCGAGCTGGTCCTCGGCGAGATCCGGCAACCCGTCTCCGTCGGTGTCCACCACCCCGATGTCGGAGAAGGACACCCAGATCATCGGACTCACGCTCTGTCGCTGCGTGTGGTTCTCCACGTCGAGGGGCACGGACACCTCGTCGACCACCGTCGCCGTCTGCCCGGGAGCGAGGTCGAGAGCCGCCACCGTGGTCCCGCGGGCCGGGGAATCCCCGGCACGGGGGGTGTCGGGGCCGTAGAGGGTCACGGTCCGGGAGTCGACCTCAACGGCGCCCGTGAGGGTGCTGCTCACGTCGAACTCGGCCCCGCCGGAGACCAGGTAGTCGCCGATCCCCACCGCGTATCGCCCGGTCCGCCCCGTCGTGGTGGCGTTGCGCACGTGATAGGTCCTGTCGATCGACTGGCCCGGCGACATCGAACACGGGTCCACCTCGGGGGTGCCCCCGATCGCACCCCGGGGATCGGTGTGCGCGGGCCCGCCGGCGAGGTCGCACCCCCACGACCTCAGGACGAGGTCCGGCGCGTCCGACCACGTGACGCCGTCGAGTGAGAACTCGAGGTCGGTGTGGGCGTCCAGGGGCGAGGCGGAGACGGCCCGGGCGACGGATGCCCCGCCGAGCACCAGGGTGACCGCGGCCGCGAGGGCGACAGGGATCAGCCCGTTCCTGCGACGACCTCGTGGCCGGCCGCGCCGCATCTCACGGGCAGGCTCAGTGGCACTCTCGGCAGCGCATCCGGCAGGCTCGGATCCTGAGGGTTTCGTCATCGACCAGCTTCGTCAGGCCCGGTCTGACGCCCGGGAGGAGAGCCCTCACTGTAATACTAAAGTTGTTCTTATGTAAAGGGTGCTCCGCGCCGCCCGCCTACCTTCCCAACCCCAGGACCGTGTCGCACGCCCGGGCGATCGCCAACTCCTCATCGGTCGGGATCACCAGGACCGCGACCCGGCCACCGGCGCGCGAGATGATCCGCTCGCCCGCCCCGTCCTCGTTGGCCTGCGGGTCGAGTTCCACTCCCCACCCGACGAGCGTGGACAACACGTCCGCACGCAGGCGGGCGACGTTCTCACCCACGCCGGCGGTGAAGGTGATGGCGTCGACGTCGCCGAGAACCGCCCAGTATCCGCCGATGTAGCGGCGGAGGCGATGGACGACCACCTCGTAGGCCAGAACGGCGTCGCGGTCACCATCGTCGACCCGCGCGAGCAGCTCGCGGAAGTCGCTCACCCGCGCCAACCCCTCCAGACCCGACTTACGGTTGAGAAGGGTGGAGACGTCCTCCGGCGACATACCGCGGTCACGGATGAGGTGGATGATCAGTCCGGGGTCGAGGTCACCGGGACGCGTGCCCATGACCAGACCCTCGAGCGGTGTGAGCCCCATGGAGGTGTCGACCGCCCGGCCGCCGGCGATCGCCGAGGCCGAGGCCCCGTTGCCGAGATGCAGCACGATCTGGTTCACCTCGTCATACGGGCGCCCCAGTACCTCTGCCGCGCGGCGCGAGACGAATTCGTGGCTGGTGCCGTGGAAACCGTAGCGGCGCAGGTCCCAGTCCTTCGCCAGCGCGTGATCGATCGCATAGGTGTGCGCGGCGGCGGGCAGCGTATGGAAGAACCCCGTGTCGAACACCGCCACGTGCGGCAGGCCCGGCAGTAGTTCCCGGGCCACGCGGATCCCTCGCAGGTTAGCGGGGTTGTGGAGGGGCGCCAGCAGCGCGAGCCTCTCGATGCCCGCCTCCACCTCGGGGGTGACCTCGACCGGGTCGTGGAAATCCGGCCCCCCGTGGACCACCCGGTGGCCGATCGCCTCGACTCCCAGGTCGGCGGGGTGAGCGCCGAGCCGCCCCGCCTCCTCAAGGACCCGACTCAGCGCTGCGGTGTGGTCGGGGAACGCGGCCTCGACGGTGCGCTCCCCGCCCGGCGAGCCGGACAGGTCACCGTGGCGCACGGCCAGGGTGCCGACGGGCTCCCCGATTCGTTCGACCAGCGCCCACGCCAACTCCACCTCGACGGCGGTGTCGATGATCTGGAGCTTGAGGGAGGACGACCCCGAGTTGATGACGAGGACGCGGGTCACGACTCCTCTCCCGGGTCTGCGGCCGCGGCCTGCGCCTGGTCGGCCGTGCCCTGCGCCTGGACGGCGGTGATGGCGACGGTGTTGACGATGTCCTCGACCAGCGCGCCACGCGAGAGGTCGTTGATGGGCTTGCGGAGCCCCTGCAGGACCGGGCCGATCGCCACGGCGCCGGCGGTACGCTGCACCGCCTTGTAGGTGTTGTTGCCCGTGTTCAGGTCGGGGAAGATCAGCACGGTGGCGCGGCCGGCGATCGGCGAGTCCGGCATCTTCTTGCGGGCCACGGTGGGGTCGACGGCGGCGTCGAACTGCAGCGGCCCGTCCACCATGAGGTCCGCCAGCGGGTCCCCCTCGCCCGCGGCGGCGATGCGCGCGCAGACGATCTCGGTGGCCTCGCGCACCTTGTCCACGTCTGCTCCGCTGCCTGAGTCACCGGTGGAGTACGAGAGCAGCGCGACCCGTGGTTCCACTCCGAACCGGGAGGCCGTCTCGGCGGAGGACAGCGCGATGTCGGCGAGCTGTTCGGCGGTCGGGGCGGGGACCACAGCGCAGTCGCCGAAGGCCAGCACGTGGTCGGACAGGCACATGAGGAACACGCTGGACACCGTCTTCACTCCCGGCTTCGTCCGGATGATCTCCAGGGCGGGCCGAATGGTGTGCGCGGTCGTGTGCGCGGCGCCGGAGACCATTCCGTCGGCGAGGCCGGTGTACACCATCATCGTGGCGAAGTAGGAGATGTCGAGCATCCTGTCCCGCGCGACGTCCAGGGTCATGCCCTTGTGCTCGCGCAGCGTCGCGTACATCCGGGCGAACGGCTCGGCGTGCTCACTCGTGCGCGGGTCGAGGATCTGTGCCCCGGCCAGGTCGATGCCCAGTTCGTCCGCGCGTCGGCGCACGGTCTCGGGATCGCCCAGGATGGTCAGGTCGGCGACATCTCGACGCAGCAGCCGGCCAGCGGCGTGGAGGATGCGGTCGTCGTCGCCTTCGGGGAGCACGATGTGACGCTTGTCCGCGCGGGCACGCTCGAGGAGCTGGTGCTCGAACATCTGCGGCGTCATCACACTGGGGGTGTCCACGCGTAGACGGGCCAGCAGCTCCTCGGTGTCGATGTGGGTCTCCATCAGGCTCAGCGCCGTCTCGACCTTCCGCCCGGACCCGGAGTAGACGCGCCCCCGGGTGTCCGCCGCCAGGCGAGCGGTGTCGTAGGTGCCGTGGGAGGTACAGACGATCGGCAACGTCGAGCGCATTCCCCTGACCAGTCGGTCCATCGCCGCGTTCGGCATGAGACCGCCGTTCCAGATCATCCCGGCCAACGACGGGAACCCCTCCGCTGCGTGCGCGGTGAGGACCGCGAGCACGGCGTCGGTCCGGTCGGCGGGCACGATCACGACCATGCCGTCCACCAGCCGCTCCAGGATGCGCTCGCCGGTCATCCCGCCCACCATGAGGTTCATGACCTCCCGGTCCAGCAGCGCCGGGTCACCGGAGTAGAGCGTGCCGTCAACGGCCTCGACCAGTTCACCCATCGTGGGCGCGGTGAGGAGGGCCTGGCTGGGCAACGTCCAGGCGGGCAGGTCCAGGGGAGCGAGCTCGGCTTGAATGTCCTCCAGGTCCTCGGGGTCGCACCGGTTGACGACGACGCCCACCGGGTGGGCGTGCTCCTGTCGGAGTTCCTCCAGGGTCAGTCGGGCGTTGGTACCGATCTCCCCCGGAGTCCGATCGGCACCGCGGAGCACCAGCAGAACGGGCGCGCCGAGGTTCACCGCGAGGGTGGCGTTGAAGTCGAACTCGGTGGGGCTGGGCACGCCCGTGTAATCGGTCCCGAGGATCACCACCACATCGCACTGCGCGGCCACCACGTGGTATCTGTCCACGATCTCGGCGAGCGCCGATTCGCGGTCCTCGTGGACCCGGGCATTGGTCACCCCGATGCAGTCCTCGTAGTCGAGATCGACGGTGGTGTGCTGGAGCAGCATCTCCACGATGCGGTCGCGCGTGGGGTCTGTTCCCGTCACGGACTCCGCGCCTGGTCCGGTCCCGGCGCCGGCGACACGTGGCGCGACGGTGACCGGACGGAAGACCCCCACCCTCTGGACGGTCCCGGCGAGGATCCGCAGCAGCCCGAGAGCCACGGTCGACTTCCCGGTGTCGCCCTCGGGCGCCGCGACGTAGACCGCGGAGGAGGACAGGGGGACCTGGGTCACCGGGGACGGGATCGTGGGAGCGGCGGGCTCGGGCGGGAGCGTCTCGGCTACGGGGGAATCGGGCGCGGCGGAATCGGGCACGAGGGCATTGTGACAGCGCGAGCGGCCCGGCACACGTCGTACACCCCGTGCGGCCCCAGACATCGGTGAGCCTGTCGACCCCGGGCGGCACCCGGGTACGGCGACCAGGAGCGGCGGGGTCGGCTCGGGTGGTCCATGCCGACGGACCGTCACCGACGAAGGCGTGGTGCACGGGACAGTCCAACGTACCGTTTCCGACCGTCGTCGGCCCGCCTCGCGACCGCTCCCGGGGACGACGGACGACCGCCCGCTACCCGACGACGACGACGGCCAACCCGAAGTCCCCGGCCGTATCGGTCCAGACCGCGTCATCGCCGAAACCGTGTCCCGCGAGTTCGTCCACGAGTGCTCGGGGCTCGAACTTCCGGGCGATCTCGGTGCGGATCCCGTCACCCGCGGCCAGGGTCCGGCCGCGTTCGAGCGTCGGAAAATCGATCCGCACCTCACGCACGGCGCGCAACCACATCTCGATACGGCTCTCGGTCTCGTTCCACACGGCCTCGTGCCGGAAGTCCCTGCGGTCGAGACCGGTGCAGTCGACGGTCCGGGCGATCACGTCGAGCATGTTGAGGTTGAACTCGGCGGTGACGCCGGCGGCGTCGTCATAGGCCGCCACCAGCCGGTCCGGGTTCTTGACCAGGTCGAATCCCAGCGCCAGCCGGTCCCCCGGCGCCATGAGCGCACGAAGCATCCGGAAGAACCCGGCCCGCTGCTTCTCGCTGAAGTTGCCGACGGTACCGCCGAGGAACAGCACCAACCGTCCTCCCGGCTCACCCGGCAGAGGCCCCTCGAGGGCGGTGATGTCACCGATGACCGGGTCGATCCGCAGGCCCGGATACTCCTGCCCCAGCGCGCGCGAGCTCTCGACGAGCATCTCGGAACTGATGTCCACGGGCACGAACCGCGCATCCGCGCGGGCCTGTGTCAGCACGTCGAGGAGTACCCGGGTCTTCTCGCAGGTCCCGGCCCCCAGCTCGACCACCGTCGAGGCCGCGGCCACGATCTCGCGTGCCCGGGCCGTGAGGATCTCGGCCTCGGCCCGCGTGGGGTAGTACTCCACGACCCTGGTGATCTGATCGAAGATCACACTGCCCTTCTCGTCGTAGAACCAGCGTGGCGGAACGGTCGGCGGGTCGGCGAAGAACCCGTCGCGAAGGTCGGACTCGAGAGCGGCGGTGTCGGGGTCTGCAGGCGGCGTCCTCGTCGTCGTCGTGGTCGTGGTCGTGGTCGTGGTCCCACGCGGATTCTCGGTGCCGGTCATCGCGCGAGCCTCAGTCCGGTGGCCGCCCACCGCGACGAGGCGGGGAAGAAGTTGCGGTAGGTGGGCCGCGTGTGACCCGCCGGGGTCAGGGCACTGCCGCCGCGCAGTACATGCTGGTCGGACATGAACTTGCCGTTGTACTCGCCCGCCGCACCCTCCTCGGTGACGAACCCGGGGTAGGGCAGGTAGGCACTGGAGGTCCACTCCCACACCCCGCCGATCGACCGGTCCGTGGCGGGCCGCGGGTGGCACCGGTCGGGATCGAGCTCGTCCCCGATCCGCCAGCCGGCGGACGCGACCTCCCACTCGAACTCGGTGGGCAGCCGGGCACCGGCCCACCGGGCGAACGCGTCGGCCTCATAGAAGGACACGTGGCAGACGGGCTCGGCGTCGACCACCGGCCGGCGGCCCGAGAGGGTGAAGGTCGTCCAGTCACCGTCGGCGGAGGCGTTCCCGTCCGTGGCGGCGGGGGCCCCGATGCCGTCCTCGCGACGCCAGTACCCGGGCGCGTCCCAGCCCTCGGTCTGCACGGCGGCCCACCCGTCGGAGAGCCACAACTCGGGGCGGGAGTACCCGCCATCGGCCATGAACTGCTTCCAGTCCGCCACCGTGACCTGACGACCGGCCACCTGGCCGCCCGGTATCCACACCCGGTGACGTGGGCGTTCGTTGTCGTAGGAGAAGCCGCCGGAGGGCAGATCGTCGTGGGGGGACCCGGAGCGGTCGGCCGGGTCCGCGGCGCCGACCCTGGCGACCCCCTCGACGACGTCGAGCCAGTCCGTCTCCCTCGGCGCCGCTGCGACCGGGTCCGTGGACCTGTGCACGTAGACGGGGTCGGTCGGATTGTGGGAGAACAGGTGCTTGGCGTCCATGAGCATCAGCTCCTGGTGCTGCTGCTCGTGGTGGCAGCCCAGTTCGAGGAGCTCACGCCCGCGATCGTCTACCCGTCCCGCCTCGAGCGCGGCCACCACCGCCTCGTCGACGCGCGACCGGAAGTCGCCGATCTCCGCCACCGAGGGGCGGGTGATGAGACCCCGCTGGGGCCGGGGTTGCCGCGGTCCCACGGCCTCGTAATACGAGTTGAAGAGGAACCGGAAGACCGGCTCGGGCGAGGTGTACCCCGGCAGACGCCCCAGTACGAACTCCTCGAAGAACCACGTCGTGTGCGCTCGGTGCCACGCCGCGGGACTGGCCGCCGTCATCGATTGCGGAATCTGATCCTCGGCGCTCAGGCGGGAGGCCAAGAGGTCGGTGAGCTGGCGGACGCGCAGGAACCTCTCGACCGTGCCCCCGGCGCTGAGCGTCGGAACCGACTGCGGCCCTTGGGTTGTGACATCTCCAACAGTCATGGGCTCTCCCCCGGTTCATGGTCGGCGGTCAGACTGCCGCCAGACTATCCACGTGGTGGTTCGGTGCCCACCGTTCTCCGGATGACCCGGTCGCCGGGTGTCCACCGTTCTCCGGATGACCCGCCGCTCAGAAGCCACCGTTCCGCACGCCGCTGCCGGGAAAAGGCACCGGGACCTCCGCGGTGAGGTTGCGCCGCTCGTGCTCGAGGAGCCGCAGGCGGTACTCGGGACAGCTCCCCATTCCACCGTCGGCGCGGAGGACCCGGTGCACGGGAATGACGAACGGCACGGGCACGAGGGTGCACAACCGCCCCACCCGGCGGGCGTTGCGCGGTCGGCCCGCATCCACGCTGACCTGCCCGTAGGTCGAGGTCTCGCCGTACGGGATGTGCTGGATCTCGCGGTAGGCCTCGCGGGAGAACTCATCGTGCACGCCCGCGGCCGCCCAGTCCACGGGGGCGTCGAACTCACGCAGGCGACCGGCGAAGTAGGCCTCGAGTTGGC
>NZ_JAALDV010000442.1:0-11042 GCF_014145045.1 Dietzia sp. DQ12-76 | reverse complement strand
TCCAGCCGATCGAGGTGGTCGGCCGCCGCGCCGGGGTCGGCGCCGCTCACCTCGTCACCGGATGGTTCCACGGGGAACCGTGGGGCGAGGTCCCGGTCCGCACCGGCCGGGTCCGTCCCCACCTGGTCCAGGCGCGACACGCCGGTCGCGGTGGCCTCGATCACCACCCATCCGGCGGGCGTGTCGAGCACCCGCACGGCCCTCCCTGTGGTCCCGCGCGTGGTGGTCACGCCTCAGACCACGCTCGGCCGGTCCGGGTCGGTGACGTCGGCACCGGCCGTGTCGAGGCGCTCGAACAAGGAGTCGGCGCCGTCGCGGGCGACCGCCGACATCTCGGCGGTGGTGATGGGCACCGCCTGTAGTCGCGTGAGCAGCGGCCCGGTTCCGTCCGGCCCGCCGGTCTCGTCGACCACCTGCAGTCGGGGCCACAGGAACGGCGGCGCCAGGACCAGGTGCTCGCAGCGCCGACCGGAATCAACGATCCCCACCGCGTTCGGGATCACCGCACCCGGTGCCACGTGGATGGATCCTGAGGCCACGGCCAGCGCGCACGCGTCCAGGACGTCGGCCATGGCCCGGTGGCCGGTGCGACCCACGGTGACGAACTCACTGCGGATCTGTCGCCCCTCGGGCGTGGTGACGTTGGTGGGCAACTCGCGGGCACCGACGGTGGCGTAGGTGGTGAACCCGGGGGCGGGGACGTTGTCGACGACGACGACGTCGCAGTGCCACTGAGTGGTCTGGCCCTCCTCGTCGGCCTCCGTCTCGTGCGGGTAGTGCAGGACGCGAACCGACTCTGCCTCGCCGAAGAGGCCCTCAAGCCCGGAGAGATTCGCCTTGTCAGGGACCGGCGCTGTGCTTTCGCCGATCACGCCAGCTCACGCAACCGCGGCTCGAGATCGGTCTTGAACAGGTCGAGGAAGCGCTTCTGATCATGGCCGGGCGCGTGGAACACCAGGTGGTTCAGGCCCGCGTCGACGTAGTGCTCGACCTGCGCCACGGCGTCGTCTGGGTCCGAGGCCACGATCCACCGCTTGGCCACCTGCTCGATCGGCAGCTCGTCGGCCAGGCGTTCCATCTCCCGCGGTGAGTCCACCGAGTGCTTCTGCTCGGGGGTCAACGACAGCGGCGCCCAGAAACGGCAGTTCTCCAGCGCCGCGGCCGGGTCGGGATCGTAGCTGATCTTGATCTCGATCATCCTGTCGATCCGGGAGGAGTCGCGATCATTGATCCCCGCGCCCTCCTCCACGGCCGGCAGCAGCTTGTCGGTATACAGCTCCATGCCCTTGCCGGAAGTGCAGATGAAGCCGTCGCCGACGCGTCCGGCGTACTTCGCCACCACCGGGCCGCCGGCGGCGATGTAGACCGGGACGCCCTCGGCGGGAACGTCGTAGAGGAACGCGTCCTTGGTGGTGTAGTACTCACCCTCGAACGACGTGGTCTCGCCGGTCCACAGCTCGCGCATGAGGCGGACCGATTCGCGCAGGCGGGCGAACCGCTCCTTGAACTCGGGCCACTCGCCCTGATGGCCCGTGGCGATCTCGTTGAGCGCCTCACCGGTGCCCACGCCCAGGAACACGCGGCCCGGGTAGAGGCACGCCATGGTGGCGAAGGCCTGCGCGAGCACCGCCGGGTTGTAGCGGAATGTGGGCGTGAGCACGGAGGTGCCCAGTTGCAGTCGCTCGGTGCGCTCCCCCACGGCCGTCATCCACGCGAGGGAGAACGGGGCGTGCCCGCCGTCGTGACGCCACGGCTGGAAATGGTCCGAGACCGTCGCCGAGTCCATCCCTGACTGCTCCGCCAGGACCGCGTACTCGACCAGGTCGCGCGGGCCGAACTGCTCGGCCGAGGCCTTGTACCCGAGCTTCAGGGCGGAGGTGGGGGGCATCGACGACTCCTCAGAGGTTGTGTGAGCGTGAGGTCACCGACGCTGTGGTCGGGGCACTACAGCCGAGTATGCCAGCGGTAGCGCCCGGGAGTTCCGGGCGTGACGCCGAGAGGGCCTCGCCCCGGCGTCCACGAAAAATGCTGATAAAAAGCTGAGGTCGCTTGCGAGGTTCACCAGTTGGGAGCCTACTCAGGCTCGCCTGCGGGCAAGCCGGTACACCTGACAGCGCCGATAAGGATTTGCCAATCCAATTGGATTGTGAAGAAATATGTGCAATCCTCTTACGGGGCCATCGAGGCCCGACGTCGATCAGCGTTCGAATGCGTACGGGGCCGACACACCACATCAGATTCGGGCCCGACTGGCGGCCCCCACGGAAAGGCGCGTCACGTGAACGCCAACCACCCCCTCCCCCCTGACGCCCAGCTCAGACAGCAGGAGCGCAGCCGCAAGCGCAAGGCGATTCTCGCCGGCGGCGTGGTCCTCGGCCTCGGTGCCGCCGCGACCCTGGCCGCGTGGTCCGATGATGTGTTCTCCTTCGGCGAGTTCGGTACCGGCTCCTTCGAGCTCCAGGGCAACGTCTACGGCGACGCCGCTGCGGGCTATGAGAATTACGACGAGGCGAACGGTGGCGCCTTGTCGTTCGTGATCGCCCCGATGAACATGGCTCCCGGCGACACCGTCTACGCGCCGATCTCCATCGCCACGGCGCTGACGACGTCGACCTCTGCTGACGTGACCCTGGCCGGTGCGACCAGCACGGGGGATCAGACCCTGTTCAACGCCCTCCGGTACGAGGTCCGGACGATCGCTGCCGGGGGTGTCTGCGACGCGACGGTCTTCGGCGCCGGCACTCCGTGGCATGCACAGTCGGCTCTCGGCGTCGGGGAGTCCGCTGCCTTCACGGTAGGAGCCGAGCAGGCGGACCCGCGGCACCTGTGCTTCGCGGTGACCCTCCCGGATACCGAGGCCAACGGCGCCGACGAGATGCAGGCGCTCACGACCGGCCCAGTCGTCTGGCAGTTCACCGGCGAGTCTGTCCCGGCCACCTGATCCGTCTCTGATCGCGGGGGGCGTTGCGGTGAGTCCCGCCACGCCCTCCGCTCTCCCATGTAGTGAAAGGACGACGGGTGTCCGATTCCCCCTCTCCCGCCTCGACAACCGATCGCCGTCGCCGCGTTCGCGCGCTGCTCGCAGGCGGCCTCGTGCTCGGTCTCGGCGCTGCGGGCACGCTCGCGGCATGGACGGATTCCGAGTTCGCACGCGGCGTCTTCACCTCGGGGCAGTTCAACATCCAAGGCAACGAGAGCACTTCCACCCCCCCGGCCAACGGCACGTGGACTGACCACTACACGGCCGCGGGCGCCGCGCAGCTACAGTTCTCCACCGGTTTCAACAGCCTCTCGCCCGGTTCCACCGTGTACGCGCCCTTCTCGCTCCGGATAGACCCCACCCGGGCGAGCTACGGCGCAACAGTGCACATCAGATCAACCGCCAGTACGGGTGACACCACCAACCTGATGCCCAAGCTCAGCTGGAAAGCGCGAACCGGAATCGCGCCCGCGACCTGCGCGGCTGGGACCTTCACCGGTGGAACCCCACTGGTGCCGTCACCGGACGGGGCGGGAGTGCCCATGAACTACACCGCGCCGGCGACTCCTCCGTCTTTCACCCTCAGCAACGCCGGAGCCCCCTCCACGACCCCGGTCTCGGTGTGCTTTGCCGTGACCATGCAGCCACAACCGGCGAATGTGGCCCCCAACGATCCTTCGTGGACGTTCACGACCCCGGTTACCACGACCTGGGAATTCTCGGCGGAATCGACCCCATAGCAGTCCCAGCCGCCACGATCCCAGACGTCATGAAAGAAGGAGGTGAGACCGATGTCTGCCCCACTAGCACGCACCCGCATCGGACTCGCCGCCCTCGCGACGGCGGCGGCTGCAGGCGCAGCGTTAGCAATCACTCCAGCCGGTGGGACGATGGCGAGCTTCGTCGACCGCGAGTTCTCCCGAGGCGTTTTCACCTCCACCAACTGGAACGTCCAGGGCAATGTCACCGCCGATGCGAACTCGGGTTGGACCGACCACTTCACCGAGAGCACCGCGGCGACTTTTCAGCCGGCGGTCGGTGACGTGATCCCGGGCTCGACCCGGTCCTATTCCCGATTCGGCCTCCGCGTCGCGCCGGGATCGACCGTCGGCGGGACCGTCACCATGTCTGCTGGCGTTCAGGTCGCGCCCAGTACCCAAGCAGGCCTGTTCCGGATGCGCATCGTGCGGACAGCCTCTACGACCTGCGCCCTGAGTTCCTTCGCCTCTGGGGCCACCTTCGTCGTGGGCTCAGCCGGAGACCTGGCCGGCAACTTCGGAACCATGCTCTCCGCACCGAATTCAGCGGGACAGTTCACGCTGCCGGCCACTGGCACGCCGACATACCTCTGCTACGAATTCAGTCTTCCCAGCACACCCCCGAGCGGTCTCACCAATGGTGCGGTCGCAACCGTCCGCTGGACCTTCAACGCGACATCGGCGGCCATATGACACTCGGTACGACTCACCCACAGCAGCCGGATCAGGCGACCCACCACATGAGGCCCCGGGGGTCGGCGGTCTCCCGCCTCTCTGACGCCCTCCTCTCGGTGTTGTCATTCGCTGGCATCCTCTGCATCATTGCTGTGATCTGCGCGTTCGCCTTCAACATCTCGCTGATCATGTTCAAGACCGGTTCGATGAGCCCGACCATCCCGACGGGTTCGCTCGCCGTCGTCCAGGAGAAGCCCGCTGCAGACGTCCGCGTCGGGGATGTGACCACTATCGACCGTCCCGGCCAGCTTCCGGTCACCCACCGGGTGACGGCCGTAGAACCCGCGGCCACGGGTATGTACGTGATCCGAATGAAGGGTGACGCCAACGACACCGAAGATCCGCAGGCCTACGAAGTCAGTTCCGTCCGCAAGGTGCTGTGGTCGACACCCGGCCTGGGCTACTTCGTGGCCAAGGCCCAGAACCCCACTGTCATGGCGGGGACGACGCTTGCCATGGCCCTGCTGGTGACATGGGCTTTCTGGCCCAGGAAACGGAATGTCTCGTGAGCAGCCGACGACCCCTGACGACCCGACTGGCGATGGCCTCGACGGTTGTCCTCGGGGTGCTCGGTCTGACGGTGGGCGCCACGATGACCGCCCAGTTCACCGAGGCCTCCTGGACCGATCGTGAGATCGGCCAGGCGTCCGCACAGGCCCGCTGGATGGAGGGCTTCACCCGGGTCACCGATCCAGGATGGAAGATGCGTGGGGATCGGGATGCGGGCCTCCCGAACTCGATCGGAATGAGCAGCCCTCAACAGCCCGTCACCCGCAACTTCACGTTGTCCTATCCCACCGGATCCCCTCTCGCCACTGGTGCCGATGACAACCGCAGCAGCTTCGGCAGTCCGACCTCTTCCGAAATCGTCCCTTCGAGGAACACGGGCGACGATCTCTGGATGGGAAGGTTTCCTTCAGGGCCATTCCAGGGAGAAACTCAACCCGCCCATGCTTCACACTGCATGTCATTTCCGACGCCAGCGAGTATGACCGCCACCACAACCACGTGTTCTGCAGGGTCCAACCCTGCCCCCCGGCTCGTCGCTCATCAGAACACCGTCGGATACACGTACTCGATCGTTGCCTCCGGAGCAGGCACCAAGACCGCGCGGGTAAATGTGAGCGGGTTCGGCTCCATCGCTCAGTGTTTTCCCGACGGCACGTCCTCTGCCACCATCACTGAGAACAACAGCGTTCTGGAGCTCGCAAACCACACCGGGAGTCTCAACTATTCCTACAACCGCGAACAGAGCATCAAGTCGTTCATCCCCAACAGTGACGACTCGGCAGTGCGGTACGACGGCACAACCAACCAATGGGCGCGCTACAACGTCAATAACAACTTCTGGGGCACAGCCCCAGACGCCTCTTTCGTTCTCCTGGCCAATATCCGCAAGAACACTTTCCTGACCGATTACTACGCACTAGCCGAAATGGACATGGTCATTCAGGTCTACAGCGCCGGTGGCGGCAGCAGCGACAACGCCACGTTCATCGACCAGATCAATCTCCCGATCACTCGATCCGAATGCGGCTTCAGCAACGGCACCTCCCCTATGCCCATGCGCGCCGGAACCTGGCGGGGGGACCCGCACCAGCTCGGGTGGCCAGAGAAGTGGCAGACCGTCGTTCCGAACGCCAATGGACGACTTCAGACAGTAACCCACGATTCCACCGGCACATCTCCGGCCGACGCCACCGTCGGCGTGTCCTCTCGAATGGCTCTTCAGGCCGAGTCCGAGACCACCACTCTTCCGACCGGGACCACGGTGACGTCGCCCATCGACCGCGCCACAGGCACCGACACCTCCACCGCGGCACCGCCGGACCCGTCCGGCGAGAACACGAACACGACCGCCGGAACGACCTCCGCCACACCGACCGCCACCGCCACCCCGCCAGCGACGACGTCGAACACCACGACGAGCACCTCCCACGCGACCGCCATCCCCACCGAGCCCGGAACCCTGTCCGCGACCGCCCAGACGCAGACCGTGGGAACAGTCGAGGCCGACGGAACGGAACTCGACGTCGTCGTCAAGGGCGCCACAGTCCCCTCCGACGCCCCCACCGCCCTCCCCGCGCTGGACACCTGGATCAACGAGGGCACCCGCCCGAGCGGCGTGTGGAGGACCCTCGCGTCGAGTGATCCGGACTCCGACGGGTGGCGATGGGCCGCCGTCAACCGGGAGACCGGCACGGTGGTGTACGTCCGTTGACGCGCCCCTCGACCGTGGCAGTCGGTGAGATTCGCCACGCACCGGACGTAGATGTAACGATTCGGCTACTGACGGCCATAACCTGGATGAATCGGCGGTCATCGCGGGTCGACCCGCACCGGAGCCCCTCTCCCGGTCCGACCGCCGGGTGATGGCTTTCGGAGGAGCTATGCGGATTCGACACGCGGCCACCGCGCTGGTCGCCCTCGGTTCCGCCTCCGCCTGTGCACTGGGCGCGACGCTCGTCCTCCAGGACCGCGGGGAGGACGCCCGCGAGCAGGCCCTGCGCAGTTCATCCTGGTCCGTGCAGGCCTCCACCGACTTCGGCACCACCTGGACCGCGCCCATCTCCAGCTACGGGGGGCACTTCCCCGTCCGGGTGGACACCGCGGCGCTGCGCACCCGGTCCGCGTACCAGCCCCTGACCCTCCGGACGAGCGTCGACTCCCGCGCGGATGCCCACGTGGTGATCGACAGGGGCGCGCTGGTGGAGGGAGACCCCACGACTGCCGCCGAGGTCAGGATCCGGGCCGTCACCACGAGTGGAGGCGCCTGCGCCGCGCCCACGTTCGCCAGTGGCGCCCCCAGCATCCTGGTCGGCGACGCGGGCCAGCCCAAACCCGTGGACGCCGCCACCGCCGGCCAACCGATCGTGCTTCCCGCCGCCACCCGCACCACCGCGGGACCGCCCGTCACCGTGTGCCTCGAGCTGAGCATGGACTCGGCGTCCCCGGCCCCCGACTCGGTACTCATGCTCGCCTGGCCCATCGAGATCACCCGCGCAGACGCCGGAACCTGACGCTCGCGACATCAGACCTCACGAGACGTCCCTGGCCGCCTCACGTCGACGAGCCGCGGCCCGGTACACCCGCTCATGCGTGGCCATCACCGTCCTGGGATCGGCGCCCACGACGCGCGGCGGCGCCGACCGGGGTTCGTCGATCGCGGTGTGCACCGCCCACGTCAGACTGCCGGGATCCCGGGGATCGTACACCTCACCCGAGTGCTCGTCCGGATCGCAGCGGTCGAACCACTGCTCGCGCAGGAACCCCACGGCCGGGAGCACCGGCGCCACCCCCAGGTCCCGGCACATCTCCAACCAGGTGGAGTGGGTGGCGAAGCGGTACGGCAGCACGCACACGTCCAGGGCGGCGAACTCGGCGAGCAACGGCCCGAGGTCCCGGGCCTCGTAACGGGTCAGCCGCACCGACTCCCACCCGCCCTCCGCCGCGAGTTCGGCGACCAGGTGGTGCCCGCCGCTCTCGCGGTCCTCGCCGCACGCGTCGCGCCAGGCCTGGGACTCCACGACGATCCGCAGGTGCGCACCGCGTCGGCCGGCCGCCACCGGCGCCAGCAGGTCCAGGAGCTCCGGGCCCTCGATGTTCTCGCCCATCCGTTCCAACAACACCCCCACCACGATGTCCCCGGGAGCCCGGAGATGGCGGGACGCGCGGATGGCAGCGGAGATCTCCGCCTCGTCGAGCAGCCTGGGATGCGGCACCACCATGGCGTCCACGCCCCACCGCACCCACAGTTCCCGCGCCGCGACCTCGGTGAGCGTCAGCACCTGGGTCGCGGCCCCGACGAGCATGCCGGTGTGACTGCGGTGTGGCTGCGCGTCCTCGTGGGAGGGGTAGACGATGTCGTGCACGGTCAACACCATCGGCACGCCGGCCCGTGACAGGCGTTCGATCACGTCCCGGGCGCTCTCCGGATTGAGGTAGTCGTAGCCGAAGTGGACGTGGGCCACGTCCACGTGGTCCAGGTCCTGATCGGGGGGTGGAGCGGGGTCCCTCGCGTACGTACCGGGGTGCGATTCACCGTTCACCACGCCCGGCCGCATCGGCACGATCTCGATCTGCTCCGAGCACCCCAGCCCGGTGATGCGCCGCACGGCGGGGTGCGCGGCGGGCAGCACCGCCACCCTCGTCCGGGACGCGCCGCCATGTGACCGCATGAAACTTAGTTTAGACCCCTACGCAAGTCGTCGATGAGGTCTCCGGCGAATTCCAGGCCCACCGAGAGGCGGACGACGTTGTCCGCGATGCCCACGGCGGCGCGCGCCTCGGGCTCCATCGACGCGTGGGTGGTGGTCGCGGGATGGGTGACCAGGGTCTTGGCGTCGCCCAGATTGTTGGAGATGTCGATGATCCTCAGCGCGTTGAGCAGCGAGAAGCACCGTCCCTTGCCCCGGTCCGCCTCGTCGTCGTCGAACTTCAGGCCGAACGTCACCACCGACCCCCCGCCCGACATCTGCTGCCTCGCCAGGTCGTACTGGGGGTGCGAGGGCAGCATCGAGTACCGGACCCAGTCCACCGCGTCGTGTGACTCGAGGAACCGCGCCACCTCGAGCGCGTTGGCGGACATCCGCTCGACCCGCAGGCCCATGGTCTCCAGGCCCTTGAGCAACACCCAGGCGTTGAAGGCGCTCATACCGAACCCTGCGTGACGCATCAGGTTCTGCACGGGTCCGGCGATGTACTCCTCCGGGCCCAACACGGCACCGCCCAGGACCCGGCCCTGACCGTCGATGTGCTTGGTGGCGGAGTAGACCACGATGTCCGCGCCCAGCTCGAGTGGCTTCTGGTGCAGGACGGTGGCGAAGACGTTGTCCACCACCACCTGCGCGCCGGCCTCGTGCGCCAGGTCGCACACCGCCCGCACGTCCACCAGTTCCTGCATGGGGTTGGAGGGGGTCTCGAAGAACACGGCGTCGGTCGGCTGGCTGAGTGCCTCGCGCCACTGGTCCAGGTCGGCGCCGTCAACGAACACCGTCTCCACGCCCCACCGGGGCAGGATCTCCGCGCAGATGACGTAGCAGGAGCCGAACAACGCTCGCGAGGCCACGAGCCGCGAACCGTTGCCGAGCAGCGCGGCCAGCGAGACGAACACCGCCGACATGCCGGAGCTGGTGGCGAAGCACGCCTCGGCGCCCTCGATCTGTCGTAGCCGCTCCTGGAACATCGCCACGGTGGGGTTGCCGTAGCGGGAGTAGACGAACCGCTGGATGTCGCCGTTGAACGACGCCTCGGCCGCCTCGGCGGACTCGTAGACGTAGCCGGAGTTGAGGAACATCGGCTCGGTGGTCTCCTCGAAACCGGTGCGCATCTGCCCGGCCCGCACGCCCAGCGTGTCGGGGTGGAGTCCGTCGGGGAGCTCGTTGTTTCTCATCCGCTGCTTTCCTGTGTGTTGTCGGTGTTGCGGGTGGCGGGTCGGTACTCGCGGCCGGTCAGGCGGATCAGGACTGTCGCCAGGGCAGGCCCGCGACCTTCCACCCGTTGACCGAACCGCGGTGGCCCTGCTCGTCCGGATCTCCCTCGAACCCCTCGGCGACGTTGTAGGCGGGACCCAGTCCGGCGGCGGTGGCGGCGCTCGCCGCGGCGGCCGACCGGTGCCCGCTGCGGCACAGGAACAACACCGGCGTGTCGGAGTCCACCCCCGCCTGCGCGAGCTGTTCCAGGAAGCGGTGATTGGGCTCCCCCGCCGAGGTCATCCACTCGATTCCCACCACGCGCCTGCCCAGCTCGGACAGGTCCGCGCCCCCGACCCACTGCCACTCGGCGCTCGTGCGCACGTCCACCAGGACGGCGGAGGGGTCGGTGGCGAGCAGATCCCACGCCTGGTGCGGCGCGAGGTCCCCGGCGTAATCGCTCATGGGCCCTGATTATGCTCCCCCCGCCACCAGTCCGCCCGGTCGAGGTCCGCCGGACGCGCCCCCGTGCCATGATCGGGCCATGGCACCGACCCCCTCCGCCGCCCCCATCAGAGTGGCCGTCGTCGGATCCGGACCGGCGGGCGTCTACTCCTGCGAGGCCCTGCTGGCGTGGGCCGACCAGCACGGCAGGGACATCGTCGTGGACTGCCTGGACAAACTGCCCGTACCGTACGGTCTGCTGCGCCACGGTGTCGCACCGGACCACCCCCGGATCAAGGGCATCGCCCGCACGCTGGAGGCGATCGTCACCGATCCGCGGATCCGATTCCTCGGCAACGTGGAGTTCGGCCGGGACCTGACGGTGGACGACGTGCCCCGGCTCTACCACGCGGTCATCCTGGCCACCGGCGCCCTGGCCGACCGCGAACTCGGCATCCCCGGGGAGCACCTCGAGGGCTCCTACGGCGCCGCGCAGTTCGTCACCTGGTACGACGGCCACCCCGACGCGGACCGCACGTGGGCCCTGACCGCCGAGCGCGCCGCGGTGGTGGGTGTGGGCAACGTCGCGCTCGACATCGCGCGGATGTTGGTGCGCACCCCCGAGCAGCTCGAGGCCACCGACATTCCCGCCCACGTCCGCGAGGGCTTCGGCACCAGCGCCACCCGGGTCGTCACCGTGACCGGTCGGCGCGG
>NZ_JAALDV010000441.1:0-1642 GCF_014145045.1 Dietzia sp. DQ12-76 | reverse complement strand
GGTGAACCTCCCGGGTTCGCCGGGCGGGGTGCGTGACGGGCTGGCGGTCCTCGACGAACTGCTCGACCACCTGCTCGCCGTGCACGCCGACGGCGGCGGACACTGACCGCCGCGCCGGCCCGGGACCGCACCGCACCGCACCGCGAGGAGGCACCGACCATGACCGTTCACAGTCCACTCGTGCAGATCACCGAGGACGCGATCGACCCCAGGGAGGTCGAGAGGGCGGTCTGGAGCACCGCCGACGGGGCCGTGGTGACGTTCTCCGGCGTGGTGCGCGACCACGATCACGGACGCGACGTGCTCGACATCGAGTACTCGGCCCACCCGACGGCGCAGGATGTCCTGACACGGCTCTGCGACGAGGTCGCCACCGAACACACCTCGCCCGAGCTGGAGAAGGGCGGGCCGCTCGACCCACGCCGCAGCGTCCGCATCGGCGCGGTGCACCGGGTCGGCGTGTTGGCTGTCGGCGAGGTCGCGGTGGTGGTGGTTGCGGTGGCGCCGCACCGGGGCGAGGCCTTTGCCGCGTGCTCGGAGCTCATCGAACGGCTCAAGCGGGGTGTGCCCATCTGGAAGCGGCAGCGCTTCACCGACGGCGTCTCCGAGTGGGTGGGCGTCGGCGACTGCTGAGGCGGTCAGGCCGGTCGTCTGCGGGAGCCGTTCCCGGGACGGCCTGGCGGGTTGACGAGCGTGCCGTCGTCGGCGATGGTCCGATCCACAAAGGCGCTCCACTCTCGTTCCCGGATGGCGTCACGGGCACGGGCCAGGGGGCCCTTGGGTCTGGTGCGGTGTTCGTGACCGGTGTCGGTGAGGATGACGAGTTCACCCAATGGCCCGGTCCGGTAGGCGTTGGTCCCGAACGTCTTCTCCCGGTGGTGTTTCCGGCACAGGCAGACGAGGTTCCACTCGGCGGTCGGCCCGCCGAGTTCAGGGTCCTTGGTGTTGAACGCGATGACGTGGTCCACATCGCAATGCCTGGCAGAGACCGAGCACCCTGGGTGTCGGCACGTCCCGTCGCGCAGACGGATCCGCTCGGCCATCGCCGGGGTGATCACGTAGCGCAGGGCGTGATCGGGGGAGTCGAGCGCGCCCGGGGCGGGGTCGATGAGCTCGAACCGCACGCTCGCATCGTCACCCTCAAGCAACTCCGTGCAGAGCCACTCGAAACTGCTGTAGGCGCCGTGAACGAACTCGACGCGGTTGGGCAGGCCCCGGACCGCGGAGGCGATCACGCTGATGCGGATCGGCTGACCCGCCCGCGCGGCGTTGCCCAGTGTGGGCCGGGGCAGGTCCGTCCCCACCCTGACGTCGCCGAGTTCGAAGTCGTCGAGATCTATGTCACCGAGGTCTCTGCCCTCATGCTCGGACGCGGTGGCAGTGGGGGCAGCGGCGGCGTCGGGGTCGGTCGCGGACGGGCCGGCCTCAGCCTCGTAGACGGCGAGCGCGTCGGCGCGGAGCTGGTCCATGGGACGATCCAGCCCGTCCGCGGAGGCGACCGAGGCATCGGTCTCGATACGCCGCCGAAGAAGCTCGGCATCGGCGGCGGTGAGCCTGGCCCACATCGTGGCCATGCCGTTACGCGCGCCGCGGAAGCGGACGGAGCGGGTCGCGGCCGCAGCGTCGGCGGCATCCTCCGCGG
>NZ_JAALDV010000440.1:0-3716 GCF_014145045.1 Dietzia sp. DQ12-76 | reverse complement strand
CGAACCGCGAGGCGATCTGGTCGCGCCACTGGCGCCGGGCGCCGTCCACCACGAGGGCTCCGAGGTCCGCGTCACCCGCGATGACCCGGGCGTCCAGCAGGCTCAGCCCCACCGCCACGTCCGCGGCCGCCACCGCGAGGCACTGGTCGACGGTCCGCACACTGTGGTCGAGGCCCACGCCCGAGTCCCACAGGGGGTACCACATGGCATCGGCGAGCTCCCCGACGTCCCGGTCGGGACGCCTCTCGTGCACCAACACCAGGTCGAGGTCGGAGTACGGGAGCACCTCGCGTCGGCCGAGCCCCCCGAACGCGACCAGGGCGAATCCGGATCCCGGGCCGATCCCCGCCTCGTCCGCGAGCCGCCCCAACTCCATCTCGTACAGCTCGCACAGGGCGTCCCGCAGGTCCGCGGCCGGGAGGTCCGCCGAGGTGGCGGAGAGGATCTGCTCGCGTCCGGCCCGCAGCGCCATGGCCCGCTCACCGTCCCCGGTCACGCTCACGACGTCTCTCTTTCCCTCATTAGTGTGTCTCCAGACTGTAGGCCCCGTGTCACCTGGCGGCGGCTACGGTGTTTCGCTTCCGTGAACGCCCCCGCACGCACACCGAGAAGCTCGGTGAGACAGGCGGAGTCATCGAGAAACGCGGTCGACCCCGGTTCCGGGGTCGACCGCGCCTCGTGGTGTTCCTCGGTCAGATCGCGGCGTCGCCCGCCTCGCCGGTCCGGACCCGGACGATCGTCTCGACGGGGGTCACCCAGACCTTCCCGTCGCCGATCTTGCCGGTGCGCGCGGCGTCCACGATCAGCTGGACCACGGTGTCGGCGGTCTCGTCGTCGACGACCACCTCGACCCGGATCTTGGGCACGAAGTCCACGGCGTACTCCGCACCGCGGTAGACCTCGGTGTGGCCCTTCTGCCGGCCGTAACCCTGGACCTCACTGATGGTCAGTCCGTGGATTCCCGCCTGTTCGAGTGCTGCCTTGACGTCATCGAGCGTGAACGGCTTGACGATCGCGGTGACGAGCTTCATGTCAGGGGTTCCTTTCGCAGTGGTCGGCTCAACGGATGAGCGCGTTGGTGGAGGCCTCGTACGCGGACTCCGCGTGCTCGGCGCCGTCGATGCCGGACTGCTCGTCCGTCTCGCTGATGCGCCACCCGAGCGGGCGGCAGATCCCGTAGGCGATCGCGGTCATGATGGCCGTGAAGACGAGTGCCGCCACGGCGATCACGATCTGGACGACGAGCAGCCTCCACCCGTCGGCCGAGTAGAACACGCCGGCGTCCGTGTCGTAGGTGCCGGTGGCGAGGAGGCCGATGGCGACGGTGCCCCAGAGACCCGCCACGAGGTGCACGCCCACGACGTCGAGCGAGTCGTCGTAACCGAAGCGGTGCTTGAGCCCCACGGCGAGGGCACACAGGGCGCCGGACACGGCACCGAGGGCGATCGCGCCGAGGGGATGGACCGACCCTGCGGCCGGGGTGATGGCGACCAGACCCGCGACGACGCCCGAGGCGGCACCGAGGCTGGTGGCGTGGCCGTCCCTGATCCGCTCGGTGAGGAGCCACCCGAGCATCGCGGCGGCCGTGGCGACGGTGGTGTTGATCCAGGCGAGACCGGCGGCGCCGTTGGCGCCGAACGCCGAACCGGCGTTGAACCCGAACCAGCCGAACCACAGGAGACCGGCACCGAGCATGACCAGCGGGAGGTTGTGGGGACGGAAGGCGGTGCGTCCGAAGTCGTAACGCTTGCCGATGAGCAGGACGAGGACCAGTGCTGCCATACCGGCGTTGATGTGGACCACGGTGCCGCCGGCGAAGTCGACCGGGGCGACGGCGGCGACGAGGCCGCCCTCACCGTCGTCGACGGTGCCGAAGATCATCGCGGCGAGGCTGTTCTCGGAGTGCGACAGCAGGCCACCACCCCAGACCATGTGGGCCATGGGGAAGTAGGCGAGCGTCACCCACACCGCGGCGAAGACCAGCCAGGTCCCGAACTTCACGCGCTCGGCGATGGCTCCCGAGATGAGGGCGACGGTGATGATGGCGAAGGTGACCTGGAATCCCACGTCGACGACCTGCGGGTAGGCCCCCGAGGCGGACATGACCCAGTTCTCGGCGTCCCCGATCACCCCGGCGAGACCGAACATCTCGAAGGGGTTGGCGAAGAGCCCGAGGATGTCCTGCTCGCCGTAGGACATCGACCAGCCCCACAGCACGTAGACGATTCCGACGACCCCGATCGCGCTGAACGACATCATCATCATGTTGAGCACCGACTTCTGGCGGGACATCCCGCCGTAGAACATCGCCAGTGCGGGCGTCATGAGCAGGACCAGGGATGCCGCCATGAGCATCCAGGCCGTGTCTCCCGTATCGATCTCCGTCGTCGCCTCCTGGGCGAGCAACAAGACACTGTCACCTCTCACGGTGAGGTCCTCCTCGTCTCCATGGTGAGCGTTGGTCACTCACTCCTCGGGTCAGAAGAATTCCTTTCCGCTGTTTCGGTGAGTGCGCGGTCATGTTTCCGGGCTGTAACGTGGCGCGCCCTGTGGTTCCGATCATGTGTCCCGGGCCCGGCCGCGCCCCGGGCCCCGCGCGGATCAGGTGCCGAGAAGGGCGTCGACGAACGCCTCGGGCGCGAACGGCGCGAGGTCGTCGGCCCCCTCGCCCAGCCCGACGAGCTTGACCGGGACGCCGAGTTCGTGTTGGACCTGGAACACGATGCCGCCCTTGGCGGTGCCGTCGAGTTTGGTCAGCACCACCCCGGTGATGTCGACGACGTCCTTGAACACGCGCGCCTGCATGAGACCGTTCTGCCCGGTCGTCGCGTCGATCACCAGGAGCACCTCGTCGACGGGGGTCTTCTTCTCCACGACCCGCTTGACCTTGCCGAGCTCGTCCATGAGACCGGTCTTGGTGTGGAGGCGGCCGGCGGTGTCCACCAGGACCGCGTCCACCCCGGTATCGACTCCCCGGGAGACGGCGTCGAACGCCACGGACGCGGGATCCGCGCCCTCCTTGCCGCGGACGACCTCCGCTCCCACCCGTTCGGCCCACGTCTGGAGCTGGTCGGCGGCCGCGGCGCGGAACGTGTCGGCGGCCCCGAGCAGGATGTCGCGTCCGTCGGCGACCAGGACGCGGGCGAGCTTGCCGGTGGTGGTGGTCTTGCCGGTGCCGTTGACCCCGACCACCAGGATCACGGCGGGTGTGCCGTCGTTCGGCAGCGCACGCAGTGAACGGTCATATTCGGGATGCAGGTTGTCGATAAGGGTCTGCCGCAGCAGGTCCCGGACCTCGGCCTCCGTGCGGACCTGTCTGGTCGCGATGTCCCCGCGCAGGCGGTCGATGACGCGCTGGGTGACCGCGGTGCCCAGGTCCGCCATGATCAGGGTGTCCTCGATCTCCTCCCACGCGTCCTCGTCGAGATCACCGGCGCCCAGGAGGCCGAGCAGGCCCTGTCCCACGGCGCCCTGGGAGCGCGCCAGCCGACCACGGAGGCGGTCGAGACGCCCCTCGGACGGGTCGATGCGCTCGACCGGGGCCACCGGGGAGGGGGCACCGGTGATCAGCTCGGTCGTCGGGACCGGGACCTCCTCGTCCGGGACCTCCGGCGGGACGACGACCGGTTCGACGGGCGCCGGTTCGACGACGACGGTGTCCTCGCTCGGACCGGACAGTGTGTCCGGCTCGGGCGCGACCGGGGTCTCGGCGGGCC
>NZ_JAALDV010000439.1:0-5752 GCF_014145045.1 Dietzia sp. DQ12-76 | reverse complement strand
GAACGCCGCCGAGCTCGTCGTCGTCATCATCGGAACACCCCGCCTTCGTCGCCTCCCCATAGTCGAACGCACGTTCGATTCTACACCTGGGTCCCTATTCGCGCACGTGTTCGATCTGATCGAACCGCCCTGCCGCTGCTCCGCGCTACACTCGCCGCATGAACGAACCGCCCGTCTCGCCCGTCGACCGCGCCTTCGACGTGCTACGGGTGACGGCCGCGGGCGCCGGCCTGACGCTGAGCGAGATCTCCCGAGAGGCCGGCCTGGCCAAGTCCACGACCCTCCGACTCCTCACCGCGCTCGAACGGAACGACGCGGTGACCCGGATCGGGCAGCGCTACCGGTTGGGACCGCTGGTGCACGAGCTGGACCCGATCCCCTCCTCCCCGGCGTACGAACGAACCCGCCGGGTCCTGACCCCGTTCCTCGCGCACCTCTTCGAGGCGACTCGGGCGACGGTGCACCTGGCCACGCTGCACGGCGACGAGGTGGTGTACCTCAACAAGCTGCACGGTCCGCGACCGATCCCGTCCCCGTCCCGCATCGGCGGAGGGCTTCCGGCCTATTGCACCGGCGTGGGCAAAGCGATGCTGGCGTTCGATGACGCGGCCGCCGAGCGGGTCGCCCGGGGCCCGCTGGTCGCATGGACCGACACCACCCTCACCTCGCCGGATGCGCTCGCGGTGGAGTTGGCAACGATCCGGCGCCGCCGGCGGGCGGTGGATCGCGCCGAACTCACGCCCGGCCTCTACTGTGTGGCCGCACCGGTGTTCGACGACGACGACGGCGGCGCCAGCGGCGCCCGTGCGGTGGCCGCGCTGTCCGCGAGCGCGGCAGACAGATCGGCACTCGCGCGACTGGAACCGTTGGTGACCAGGGTCGCAGCCGCCGCCAGCCACGCGATGTCGACGGCCGAGAACGAGTAACGTGTCCGCAGCTTCAGCTGAACTCCATGGTGACCTCGCCCAGACCCGCGAACTCGGCACGGAAGGAATCGCCCGGAGCGGCGTCCATCGCCCGGATCGCGGTGCCGGGCAGGATCACGTCGCCCTTGCGCAGGCGCACACCGAACTTGGCGACCGTCGAGGCCAGCCACCCCACCGAGTTGAGCGGGTTACCCAGCACCGCGTCGGAGCGACCGGAGGCGAGGAACTCACCGTTCTTGTAGAGGGTCGCATCGATCGCTGCGACGTCGAGGTCCGCCAGCCTCACCCGCTGTGAACCGACGACGTACCCACACGACGAGGCGTTGTCCGCGATCGTGTCGGGCAGGCTGATCTTCCAGTCGCGGATGCGGGAGTCGATCAGCTCGATCGACGGCACGACCCACTCGATCGCGGCAGCGGCCTCCTCCTGTGAGCACCCCTCCGGAGGGATGTCGGCACCGAGGATGAACCCCACCTCGACCTCCACGCGCGGGAAGCAGAACCGCGCGGCCTCGACCGGCTCGCCTTCCGGATACTCCATCGTGTCGAGCAGATGGCCGTAGTCCGGTTCGTCGACTCCCATCATCTCCTGCATGGCCTTGGAGGCCAGACCCACCTTGTGGCCGGTGACGACCGCGCCGGCCTCCAGCTTTCGACGGATGTTGACGAGTTGGATCTCGAAGGCGTCGTCCGGGGTCATCCCGGGATGGTCGGCGGTGAGCGGCGCGATGGGCGCCACGTCGGCCTCGGCATCCCAGAGTCGCTGTGCGAGTGTGGCGCGGGTCTCCTCGGTGAGCATGACGGGGATGCTACCTCGATCGTCTGGCGCTCGAGCCCCCGGTTCTATAACGTGTTCTACATGGCAGACCAGGAGTTCGACGTCGTCGTCGTCGGTAGCGGTGGAGCAGGCATGACGGCCGCCCTCGCAGCAGCGAAGAAGGGCCTCAGCGTGGTCCTCGTGGAGAAGGCGCCTCACTACGGTGGCTCCACCGCCCGGTCCGGAGGCGGCGTGTGGATCCCGGGGAACTCCGTCCTCAGGCGGGACGGGGTCCAGGACACCCCGGAGGCCGCCCGCACCTACCTGCGCTCGATCATCGGCGACGTCGTGGCCCCGGAGAGGATCGACGCGTACGTCGACCGCGGCCCCGAGGTCCTCGACTTCGTCCTCGCCCACTCCCCCCTCGAGCTGGAGTGGGTGGTGGACTACTCCGACTACTACCCCGAGGCGCCGGGCGGACGACTCGGTGGCAGGTCCGTCGAACCCAGGCCGTTCGACCTCCGCCGGCTGGGCTCCGAGGCGTCGAGGCTCGAGCCCCCCTACGCCAAGGCCCCGGCGAACATGGTGGTCAAGCAGTCCGACTACCGCTGGCTCAACCTGCTCCAACGCCCCACCACCAAGGGCTTCCGACGCTCCGTCCGCGTGACGATGCGCATGCTGGTGGCCAAGGCCCGCGGCGCCAACATGGTGGGCATGGGCCGCGCCCTCATCGGCGCCCTGCGCAAGGGCCTCCTCGACGCCGGCGTCCCGGTGTGGCTCAACACCCCGATGACCGGACTGGTCACCGAGGGCAGTGGCCTGGAGGAGCGGGTCGTGGGCATCACCGTGACCCGCGGCGGGGAGGAGCAGACCCTCCGCGCCCGTCGGGGCGTGATCATCGGCTCGGGAGGGTTCGAGCACAATCAGGAGATGCGGGACAAGTACCAGCGTCAGCCCATCCCCACCTCCTGGACGGTCGGCGCCGCCGGCAACACCGGCGAGGGCATCGAGTTCATGGAGAAGGTGGGTGCGGAGCTGGCCCTCATGGAGGACGCCTGGTGGGGTCCCACGATCCTGCTCCCCCGCGGCCCGTGGTTCGCGCTCGCCGAGCGGTCCCTGCCCTGCTCGTTCCTCGTCAACTCACGCGGCGAGCGGTTCATGAACGAGTCGCTGCCGTACGTCGAGGCCGGCCACCGGATGTACGGCGGCGAGTACGGTCAGGCCCCGGCCGGCCAGGAGGGGGCCGAGGGCGAGAACGTCCCGGCCTGGCTCATCTTCGACCAGGAGTACAAGAACCGGTACCTCTTCGCCGGACTACAGGCGAAACAACCGCTGCCGAAGAAGTGGCTCGAGACGGAGAACTTCCACAAAGCGGACACCCTCGCCGAACTGGCCGGCCTGATCGGGGTCCCGGCCGACGCCCTGGAACGGACGGCCACGCGGTTCAACGGCTTCGCCGAGAAGGGCGTCGACGAGGACTTCCAGCGCGGGGTCTCGGGGTACGACCACTACTACGGCGACCCCACCAACAAGCCCAACCCGAGCCTCGGGCCCGTCCGCAAGGCCCCGTTCTTCGCCGTCAAGATGGTGCCCGGGGACCTCGGGACCAAGGGCGGCGCGACCACCGACGTCCACGGCCGGGTGCTCCGGTCGGACGGCTCCGTGATCGAGGGGCTCTACGCGGCCGGAAACGCGTCGTCGCCGGTCATGGGGCACACCTACGCCGGGCCCGGGGCGACCATCGGTCCCGCGATGGTGTTCGGATACCTCGCGGTCGAGCACATTCTGGCCGGCGCCACAGCCGACTCCACCGCCGCCGCCCCCACCACCATCGACAAGACGGGAGTCTGACCGTGCCGATCGACCTCTCGACGGCCCTGGGAGCCGAACTCCCCTCGCAGGAGTTCTCCTGGACCGCCTCCGACGTGGCGCTGTACGCGCTCGGAGTCGGTGCCGCTGGTGACCCCATGGACACGGCCGGGCTGCGGTACGTGGACGACTCGAACCCGAAGGTGCTGCCGTCGTTCGCCACCGTCGCGGCCACGATGAACGTCACCGAGGCGCCGAGGGTGTCGTTCCCCGGGGTGGAGATCGACCTGGCGAAGGTCGTCCACGGAAGCCAAGCGGTCCGCCTGCACCGGCCCATCCCCGCTGCCGGCACCGCCGTCACCACGACCAGGATCGCCGAGATCCAGGACAAGGGCTCGGCGGCCGTGATCATCCAGGAGTCCGAGACCGTCTCCGCCGACGGTGAGAAGCTGTGGACCTCGCGGTCCGGGATCTTCGCGCGCGGGGAGGGCGGATTCGGCGGCGAGCGAGGAACCTCGGAGAAGGTCGAGTACCCCGAGCGGGAGGCCGACCACACCATCGAGGTCGCGAGCCTGCCCCAGCAGGCGCTGCTCTACCGCCTCTGCGGCGACCGCAACCCGCTGCACTCGGATCCGGCGTTCGCCGAGGCGGCCGGGTTCCCGAGGCCGATCCTCCACGGCCTGTGCTCCTACGGGATGGTGTTGCGTGCTGTCGTGGACCACGTCCTGAAGGGGGACGTCGAGCGGGTCAGCGGCTACGGCGTGACGTTCGGCGGCATCTTCTTCCCGGGCGAGACCATGCGCATCCGGGTGTGGGAGGACGCCTCGCGCCTGCTCGTCGCGGCCACGGTGGCCGATCGCGACGACGCGCCGGTCCTCAAGAACGTGGTGGTCGACCTCGCCTGACCACGACCCGGTCAGCAGAGATCGCGGAACCGCTCCACCAACCGGATCCGACCGGGGGCGTCCATCGCCATCGGGACGACCGTGAGGGTCGTGGCCCCGGCCTCACGGAACGCCCCGACCCGCTCGGCCACGTACGACTCGGGGCCGATCAGTGAGACCGACCGGACCAGCTCGTCCGGCACCGCCGCCGCGGCCTCGTCCTTCTTGCCGTCCAGGTACAGGTCCTGGATGCGGGCGGCCTCGGCCTCGTAGCCGTAGCGGCACGCGAGTTCGTTGTAGAAGTTCTTGCCCCGGGCGCCCATCCCACCGATGTAGAGGGCCAGGTGCGGCCGCACGAAATCGAGGTAACCCGGCACCTCGCTCTCCTCGCAGATCGCCAGCGGGGGCCCGGCGTAGACCTCGAGGTCACCGAGCGAGGGATCACGCTTCGCACGTCCCTTGGCCAGCGGGTCACCCCACGCGAGGTGTGCCTTCTCGGGGTGGAAGAACAGCGGCTGCCACCCGTCGGCGATCTCGGCGGCCAGCTCGACGTTCTTCGGTCCGAGCGCCGCCAGCACGATCGGGATGGACTCCCGCACCGGGTGGTTGATGAGCTTGAGCGGCTTGCCCAGGCCGGTGCCCTGGTCTGCGGGCAGCGGGATCTGGTACTTGGCCCCGTCGTGCACGACCTTCTCCCGGCGCCACACCTTGCGGCAGATCTCGATGACCTCGCGCGTCCGGGCGAGCGGGGCGTCGTAACGCACGCCGTGGAATCCCTCGACGACCTGCGGACCCGAGGCACCGAGGCCCAGGGTGAAGCGGCCGTCGGAGACGAAGTCCAGGCCGGCGGCGGTCATGGCGGTCAGGGTGGGCGTGCGCGTGTAGATCTGCAGGATTCCCGAGGCCAGTTCCATGGTCGAGGTCTTGGCCGCGAGGTAGCCGAGCTGGCTCACCGCGTCGAACGAGTAGGCCTCGGGCACGAACGCGATGTCCAGCCCCGCCCGCTCGAGGTCGGCGGCCTCCGCGGCCGTCTCGGCGAACCCGCCGCTGTAGTTGAGAGCCATTCCGATGCGCATGGGCGCAACGCTACCGGGGGGTCGCGTCGCCGCGGATCACGGCGTCCACCTCTCCCCCTACCCGCACGAACACCCCCACGCGTCGACGCAGCGGGGAATCGGTGCGCTCATACCCCAGAAACCGCATCCCCGCCTCGGTGGCGACGGCCAGGACGGTGGACTCCGGCAGATCGACGTCCGAGGTGGGGACCACGACGAGGTCGGCGGACCCCAACATCCGCGACAGCCGCCGGCGTCGCGCCTGGTCGTCCCCTCGGCGTCGCAGCGCCCGGCGTCCGGCCACCGCTGCGAGGGCCACCA
>NZ_JAALDV010000438.1:1484-3302 GCF_014145045.1 Dietzia sp. DQ12-76 | reverse complement strand
CGGTGCCTTCTTCGTCGGTGCCTTCTCCGGCTCCGCCGATGTGCTGGCTGCCGCCGTCGCTGCGGTCGGTTTCTTCGATGAGGGCTTCCGGGTCGTCGCCGTGGACGTCGGGTTCTTCCTCCCGGAGGCGCTCGAGCCGGAGGCGCTCGAGCCGGCCTGATCCTTGTCGGCCGGTGACTGACGCCCGGCCTTCTTCGACTGCTTGCGCACCTGCGCCAACTCGGCGGCCGACTTCCGCTCCGCGGTGGGGGTGCCGTTCGCCTCCCGCTCGTCGGCGGCGGCGACCAGTTCGGCCACGGCCGCATCCACCGCGCGGGCCATGGGCCACGGATCGGGAACGAGGTCCTTGCACGCGATGAACCCGAAGTGCAGTTCACCATCGAGCGACATCACCGTGCAGTTGAGACCGGCTCCGTGGAACACCGGCCCCATCGGCAGCATCTTGGTCACCCTGGCCCCGAGGAAGTAGAGCGGGATGTTGGGGCCGGGCACGTTGGAGATGATGAGGTTGTGCACCACCGGGTGCCGCTCCGAGAGCCTCAGTCGCGAGTACATCCGGACCGCGGACCCGAACACCGACGGAGCCGCGAACTGCGCCCAGTCGGTGAGGAGATTGGCGTCGAGCGCGTCGGTGTGGTCCTTGGCGACGGTGTTGGCGTCCCGGATGGACTCCAGCCGCTCGACCGGGTCGTCGATGTCCGTGGCCAGCGACATGAACATGCCTGACACCCGGTTGGTGCCGGGGCGCGACTCCGCGGCGTGCACCGACATCGGGACCATCGCGATGAGGGGCTTCGACGGCAACGTGTCCAGGTCGTCGAGGTAGGTCCGGAGCGCCGTGGAGCAGATCGCCAACACGACGTCGTTGACGGTGGTGTTGAAGACGTTCTTGATGCGCTTGATCTGGTCGAGGCCCACACTGGCGTACGAGATGGACCGGTGCCCGGTGATCGTGCGGTTGAACGGGGTGCGGGGCGCGGTGAACGGCGCCGGCATGGCCAGTCCCTTGCGCGCCCTGTTGATCCACGACGGCACGACCCCCAGCGTCCCCGGGAGCAACGAGGCCAGGCGCCACGGGGTGGCCAGCCGGGACAACGCCCCACCGACGGCCAGTTCGAGAGCCCCGGACCCGCCGGCGGTCTCCTCCACCAGTTCCTGGTCGAGAGTCGGGTCGTCCGGGGTGAGCGAACACAGCTGGGACATCATGTTGGCACCCGTGACGCCATCGACGGTCGAGTGATGCATCTTGGCGAAGACCGCGAACCGGTTGTCGGGAAGCCCCTCTATGACATACATCTGCCACAGGGGCATCGAGCGGTCTATCGGCTGGCTGGCCAGGTGCCCACACAGTTCGGCGAGCACCTCGTCCCCACCCGGCTCCGGCAGACCCACCCGGTGGAGGTGATGGTCGATGTTGAAGTCCTCGGCCTCGACCCAGACCGGGTGATCGATGTTGAGCAACGAGTCGTGCAGCTTGCGGCGAAAGCCGGGCATGGCCGTGACCCGGCGGGCGAGCTCGGCCCGCAGCGCGTCGAACGAGTAGCCACCGTTCATCTCTGATCCGTCGAGGACGATCAACCCGCACACGTGCAGGAGTTGGGCCCTGGTCTCGAAGTAGAGAAAGCTGGCGTCAAGTCCACTCAGGCGCTGCATGCACGAAGTGTACGTCCGCAGTCAGTCTCACAGCGCCCGTTCGACCGACGGCCTGTCCTCAGTAAACGTCGAGGATGAGCCACGCCATCACGACGAGCGCGATCAGCAGGATCAGGGCAAGAGTCACACGCGACCGGGGCATCAGATGACCTCCTTCCCGGTCTC
>NZ_JAALDV010000438.1:0-1425 GCF_014145045.1 Dietzia sp. DQ12-76 | reverse complement strand
TACGAGCCCCCGGAACCGGTGCACGAGCACATCCGCCACCCGTTCGACGACCACCGCGGCCAGGTAGAACAGCGGGACGCCCACCGCGAGCATGATGAAGACCTGAAGTGGGAAGGGCAGCGTGGCGAGCCAGAGTTCGACCGTGTCCCAGAACTCGAGGAAAGCCGTCACGACGCGATCCTACGGCCGACCGACGGCGGCGGCCTCGCGGCCACCCACCACCGACGAGTCCAGGCCGCGGCGACGCAGGAGCGCCGAGGGGCTCGGGTCCGCTCCGCGCATCGCCCGATAGGCGTCGAGGAAGTCGATCGCCCCGCCCCGGGACAGCACCTCGCGGCGCATCGCCTCGCCCGTCGCCCTCTGCAGTCCCCCGCGGTCGGAGAACCACTCGGCGGCGTCCGCGTCGAGGACCTCCGCCCAGAAGTACGAGTAGTAGGCGGCCGAGTACCCGCCGGCGAAGATGTGTTGGAAGTACCGCGACCGGTACCGGGGTTTTACGCCGGGGACGTCCAGGCCCGCGTCGGCCAGCACCCGCGCCTCGAACTCGTCCACGTCCGTGACCGCCTCGGCCTCGGCGGGGGTGAGCGAATGCCAGGCCAGGTCGAGCAGGGCGGCGGCGAGGTACTCGACGGTGGCCTGGCCTTCCCCGAAGCGCTCGGCCTCCCGCATCCGGTCGACCAGATCCGGGTCGATCGGCTCCCCCGTCTCCACGTGGCGCGCGTACCGTGCGAGCAGCTCCGGGCGGCGGGCCCACATCTCGTTGACCTGGGAGGGGAACTCGACGAAGTCGCGCGGCACCGAGGTCCCGGAGAACACGGGGTACTCCACGTCCGACAGCAGGCCGTGCAGCGCGTGGCCGAACTCGTGGAACATGGTGGTGACCTCGTCCATCGTGAGCAGCGTCGGCTCGCCCGCCGCGGGGCGGGCCAGATTCATGACGTTGACGACGACGGGCCGCGAGTCCAGGAGCCGGGACTGATCGCGGAAGGAGCTCATCCAGGCACCGCCCCGCTTGGTCGGACGCGCGTAGTAGTCGAGCAGCAAGAGCCCCACTCCGGCGTCGGGCTCGGTGCGCTCGTCGTCGAACACCTCGATCACCCGGACGTCCGGAAGGTACCCGCGAAGGTCCGTCCGCTCGGCGAAGCGCAGGCCGTAGAGCTCGGACGCCGAGTGCATGACCGCGTCGCGGAGCACCCTCTCGAGCTCGAAGTAGGGCCGGACGCGGGCGTCGTCCACCTGGAATCGCTCGGCGCGCAGTCGCTCGGACTCCCAGGCCCAGTCGGCCGGGTGCAGCTCGCGGTCCTCGCCCCCGAGCAGGTCCTTGGCCTCGTTGCGGGCGTTGGTGACGGCGGCGTCGACCACGTCGAGCAGCAGGCCCCGTGCCGCGTCCGGCGAGCCGGCGGTCTCCACGGCCAGGACGTGCTC
>NZ_JAALDV010000437.1:0-2270 GCF_014145045.1 Dietzia sp. DQ12-76 | reverse complement strand
GAGCGGCCGGGACGGCCGGGGCTCAGTCGGAGAGCGCGGTCCCGTCCCGCAGGTGCGGGGCCAGCGTGTTGTCGAACATCGTCAGCGCCGAGGCGATGGCCATGTGCATGTCGAGGTACTGGTACGTGCCCAGGCGTCCGCCGAACAGGACCTTGTTCGCCGCGGTCTCGGCCTTGGCCCGCTCGCGGTAGGCGGCGAGCTTCACGCGGTCGGTGGACTCGTTGATCGGATAGTACGGCTCGTCGGAGCGCTCGGCGAAGCGGCTGTACTCGCGCATGATGACGGTCTTGTCCGTGGGGTAGTTCGTGCGCTCGGGGTGGAAGTGACGGAACTCGTGGATGCGGGTGTAGTCGTACTCCGCGTCGTTGTAGTTCATCACCGGGGTGCCCTGGAAGTCGCCGGTGGGCAGGACCTCGGTCTCGAAGTCCAGGGTGCGCCACCCGAGCTCGCCGTCGGCGTAGTCGAAGTACCGGTCGAGCGGGCCGGTGTAGACCACGGGCGCGTCCGGGCTCGCCGCGCGAACGGCCTCGCGGACGTCGAACCAGTCGGTGTCCAGAACCACGTCGATCTTCTCGTCGGCGGCCATGTTCTCCAGCCACGCGGTGTACCCGTCGACGGGCAGGCCCTCGTAGGTGTCGTTGAAGTAGCGGTTGTCGAACGTGTAGCGCACGGGCAGGCGGGTGATGTTGCCGGCGGGCAGGTTCTTGGGGTCGGTCTGCCACTGCTTGGCGGTGTAGTCCTTGATGAACGCCTCGTAGAGCGGCCGCCCGATCAGCGAGATGGCCTTCTCCTCGAAATTGGCCGCGTCCTCGGCCGAGAACTCCGCGGCCTGCTCGGCGATGAGCTTCCGCGCCTCGTCGGGCGAGTAGTAGCGACCGAAGAACTGGTTGATCAGGCCCAGGCCCATGGGGAACTGGTACGCCGTGCCCTTGTGCATCGCGAACACGCGGTGCTGGTACCCGGTGAAGTCGGTGAAACGGTTGACGTACTCCCACACCCGCTCGTTGGAGGTGTGGAACAGGTGCGCCCCGTACTTGTGGATCTCGATGCCGGTCTCCGGCTCGGCCTCGGAGTAGGCGTTGCCGCCGATGTGGTGACGCCGGTCGAGCACCAGCACGCGCGCGCCGAGCTCGGCCGCGGCCCGCTCGGCGACCGTCAGACCGAAGAAACCGGACCCCACCACGATGAGGTCATAGGTCCCCCACTGCCGATCGCCTGCCATCACTTCGAGCCTTCCCGTAGTCCGTCGCCGGGTCGCTGAGCCTGAACAGGCGCTGCGCCCGGCGTGTCCACGCGCCGGTCGGCGCGGGTCCGGGTCCAAGGGTATCGGGCGGGCGGGGAGAGGGGCCCGGTGCCACACCAGGTGACGACGACGACGAGGTCCCCACCCGTGCGCGGTGCCGCTGCTCAGTCCGCGCGTCGGGCGGCCGCGTCGTCGTACACCGGTTCGAAACTACACCGCTGTGACCCCAAAATTCACTTCCGTAGCACTTGGTTTCACGCGTTTCTTAGCTACCATTGACCACGTTCGTCACATTCGTCCCAGTGGTCGCAGCGCTCGCGGCCGCCGGGAAGAAGTGTTCCGCAGCGGGATCCGCGAGACACAGACCTGATCTGGAGAAGCCCTTGAGAACACGACGCCGCCCCCTGAACGTCAGCGGTCGACGCAGGACCCTCGCCCTCGCGGTGGCGGTCGCGGCGTCCGTCGTCACGCCCCTCGCCGTGTACGGGGCGGACCACCTGGTCGAGTCCGGAGACGACATCGCCGCCACCGCGGGCACCGCCGTCCCCACCGGGACGGCCGAGGTCTCCCTGTCCGACGCACCCGCCGCGGCGGGTGTGGACACCGACATCGCGGTGGGCTCCGCCCCGGTCAAGGAGGTCACCTCCGAGACCCCGTTCTCGATGGTCGGCGTCACGTGGAAGGGCTACAACCCGCAGGCCGTCGCGGCCCTGCGTGCCAAGAACCCGGACGGCTCGTGGGGCCCCTGGTACGAGGCGGAGTCCGTCGACGACGAGGGTGAGAGCACCACCGGCAGCGGCGGCACCGAGCCGGTCTTCCTCGGGGTCGACACCACCACGGTCCAGATCAAGGTCTCCGGCGTCGACATCGCGGACACCTCGCTGGCCGACGCGCCGCAGAGCACCGAGTCGGACGCCGCCGAGACCGCCGACACCGAGGACGCTGCCGACACCAAGGACGCCGTGGACGCCGTGGACGCCGAGACCCGGGGCTCCGGGGCCGAGGCGGCCCCGACCCAGAACGACGT
>NZ_JAALDV010000436.1:0-2637 GCF_014145045.1 Dietzia sp. DQ12-76 | reverse complement strand
CGCCGCGAGCGCGCGCGCCCGGCGGCCGTGCCGCCCGCGGTACGACCGCGCGGGATCCACGCTCCTCAGGCCGCGGATGCGCTCCGTCGGGCCGGTTTTCCACATGCAACGGATCGTACTGGCCCGTAGGCTCGCCCCCATGTCTCCGATGTCGCGCCACCGGGCTGACCAACTTCATGCCGACCCACACCAGGCCGACCCGCACCCGTCCGATCCCCGGCACCCCGATCCCCGGCACGCGGAGCCCGAGCTCACCGACGACGGGCACGTGGTCGAGCCCAGCGCCGACAGCTACCGGCACGCGGCCGAGCTCGAGATCGATCGAGACTGGTACAAGTCCGCGGTCTTCTACGAGGTCCTGGTCAGGGCGTTCAACGACTCGGACGGCAACGGCACCGGAGACCTGCGCGGGCTCACGGAGAAGCTCGACTACCTCGAGTGGCTCGGGGTGGACTGTTTGTGGCTGCCGCCGTTCTACGACTCGCCGCTGCGCGACGGCGGATACGACATCCGCGATTTCCGCGCCGTGTTGCCCGAGTTCGGCACCGTCGAGGACTTCGTCGAATTCCTCGACCAGGCCCACCAGCGGGGCATCCGGGTGATCACCGACCTGGTGATGAACCACACCTCCGACACCCACGCCTGGTTCACCGAGTCGCGCTCCGACCCCACCGGGCCGTACGGGGACTTCTACGTGTGGTCCGACGACGACACCCGGTACCCGGACGCCCGCATCATCTTCGTCGACACCGAGACGTCCAACTGGACCTACGACCCGGTGCGGGGGCAGTTCTACTGGCACCGCTTCTTCTCCCACCAGCCCGACCTCAACTACGACAATCCCGAGGTCCAGGACGCGATGATCGACGTCCTGCGCTTCTGGCTGGACCTGGGGATCGACGGGTTCCGACTGGACGCCGTGCCGTACCTCTTCGAGCGCGACGGCACCAACTGCGAGAACCTGCCGGAGACCCACGAGTTCCTCCGCAGGTGCCGGGCGGTGGTGGACGAGGAGTACCCCGGGCGGGTCCTGCTGGCCGAGGCCAACCAGTGGCCCGAGGACGTCGTCGAGTACTTCGGCGAGCCCGAGGTGGGTGACGAGTGCCACATGGCCTTCCACTTCCCGCTGATGCCGCGGATCTTCATGGCGGTGCGGCGCCAGTCCCGGTTCCCGGTCACCGAGATCCTCGCGCACACCCCCGACATCCCCTCCTCGGCGCAGTGGGGCATCTTCCTGCGCAACCACGACGAGCTGACGCTCGAGATGGTCACGGACGAGGAACGCGACTACATGTACGCCGAGTACGCCAAGGACCCACGGATGAAGGCCAACATCGGCATCCGGCGGCGCCTGGCCCCGCTCCTCGATGGCGACCACAACCAGTTGGAACTGTTCTCGGCGCTGCTGCTCAGCCTGCCCGGGTCGCCGGTGCTCTACTACGGCGACGAGATCGGGATGGGCGACAACATCTGGCTCGGCGACCGTGACGCCGTCCGCACACCCATGCAGTGGAGCCCCGACCGCAACGCCGGCTTCTCCCGCTGCGACCCGGGCCGGCTGTACCTTCCGGTGATCATGGACCCGCAGTACGGGTACCAGGGGGTCAACGTGGAGGCGCAGCTCAACTCCACCGCCAGCCTGCTGCACTGGACGCGTCGCATGATCCACGTGCGCAAGAGCCACCCCGCGTTCGGACGCGGTGAGTTCGTCGACCTGGGTGGGTCCAACCCGAGCATCCTGGCCTACCTCCGGACGATGGGGTCCCCCGAGGAGGACCCGCAGGCGGACGTGATCCTGTGCGTCAACAACCTCTCGCGGTTCCCGCAGGCCGTGCGTCTGGACCTGTCCGAGTTCGCCGGCCGCCGACCCACCGAGCTCACCGGCGGCGTCCCGTTCCCCGAGATCGACGCCGACCCGTATCAGCTCACCCTCCCCGGGTACGGCTTCTACTGGCTGGAACTGCGCAGTCCCACCGAGACACCGGCATGAGAGGCACGCCATGAGCATCCCCCCGGTCGACGACGACACCATGGTCACCCTGCTGACCGAGTGGCTTCCCGCACAGCGGTGGTTCGCGGGCAAGGGCCGGCGACTGTCCGCGGTGCGGATCGCCCGGCGCGCGGTCCTGCTGGACCACGAGGACGTCCTGGTGGAGCACCTGCTGGTCGACGTGGAGGTGGACGGCCGACCGCAGCGCTACCAGGTCCCGCTGGCCACCGCGGAGTCCCTGCCCGACGACCGCCGGACGCTCCCCCTGACCCCGGAGGGCGCCTCACCGGTCGTCTACGACGGACTGCGCGACCCGCGCGGGACCGAGTCACTCGTGACCCACCTGGCCGCGCAGGACCTCGTGGGGGGTCTGCGATTCCGCCTGGTGGAGGGTGCCCCGGCCCCTGAGCCCGTCCGCGGGAGGCTGCTGGAGGGCGAACAGTCCAACTCGTCCCTGGTGTTCGGTGACGACCTCATGGTCAAGGTGTTCCGACTGGTCCAACCCGGCCTGAACCCCGACGTGGAGCTCCACGCCGCGCTGGCTGACCGGCAGTGCCCCGCCGTCGCCTCGCTTCGGGGCTGGGTGGAACTCGACGACGACGAGGTCGACGGGAACGGGGCCGACGGGGGCGGGGCCGACGGGGGCG
>NZ_JAALDV010000435.1:3660-7282 GCF_014145045.1 Dietzia sp. DQ12-76 | reverse complement strand
CGGGTTCTGGCGGAGACCGGGCACGTCAGCGCGCACGCGGACCGGGTCGGGGTGCGCATCGACCCCGCCGGACCCGTCCCCCGGTCGAGCACCGGGGAGATCCCCAGCGAGGGGATGGTCCGCGGCGCCGTGCAGATCCCGGCGGACGGGGCGCCCGTCGTGTTCGGGCCCGATCACCCCGTCACGGGCGGGTACCCGGTGATCGGGGTGCTCACCTCGCGGTCCTCGGACGCCTTGACCCAGCTCCTGCCGGGAGCGCCGGTGAGCTTCCGGAGGGTGTCGGACTGACCGACTAGGGTAACCGAGGCGGGACCAGGTACCTTGGTCCGTTGGTGTGCGCGGAGTCACCGCCTGCGGGCCGGTTTTCGTCCCTCACCGAATGACGACACTTTTCGAGGTGAAAGCGAACCATGCCAGCGATCGTCCTGATCGGCGCCCAGTGGGGCGACGAGGGCAAGGGTAAGGCCACCGACATCCTCGGTGGCCGCGTCGAGTACGTGGTCAAGCCCAACGGCGGCAACAACGCCGGGCACACCGTGGTGGTGGGTGGCGAGAAGTACGAGCTCAAGCTCCTGCCCGCCGGCATCCTCTCGCCCACGGCCGTGCCGGTGATCGGCAACGGTGTGGTGGTCAACCTCGAGGCGCTGTTCGAGGAGATCGACGGCCTCGAGGCCCGCGGCGCCGACACCTCGCGGCTACGCATCTCCGCCGACGCCCACCTGGTGGCCCCGTATCACCAGGCGCTGGACAAGGTGACCGAGCGGTTCCTGGGCAAGAAGGCCATCGGGACCACCGGTCGAGGCATCGGCCCCACCTACGCGGACAAGGTCTCGCGGGTGGGGATCCGCGTGCAGGACGTCTTCGACGAATCCATCCTGCGGCAGAAGATCGAGGGCGCGCTGCACCTCAAGAACCAGATCTTCGTCAAGATCTACAACCGCCGGGCGGTCGAGGTCGAGGAGATGGTCGAGTACTTCCTCGGCTACGCCGACCGGCTCCGTCCCATGGTCAGCGACACCGCCCTCATGCTCAACCAGGCCCTGGAGCGCGGCGAATCCGTTCTCATGGAAGGCGGCCAGGCCACCATGCTGGACGTCGACCACGGCACCTATCCGTTCGTCACCTCGTCCAACCCCACCGCCGGCGGCGCCTGCGTGGGGTCGGGCGTCGGCCCCACCAAGATCACGCACTCGCTGGGCATCGTCAAGGCGTACACCACGCGCGTGGGCGCAGGCCCGTTCCCCACCGAGCTCTTTGACAAGTGGGGTGAGTACCTGCAGGTCACCGGTGGTGAGGTGGGCGTCAACACCGGTCGCACCCGACGTTGCGGGTGGTACGACGCCGTGATCGCCCGCTATGCCGCGCGCGTCAACGGCTTCACCGATTACTTCCTCACCAAGCTCGACGTGCTCACCGGCATCGGCGAGATCCCGATCTGCGTGGCCTACGACGTCGACGGCGTGCGGCACGACGAGATGCCCATGTCGCAGACCGATTTCCATCACGCGACGCCGATCTACGAGACCATGCCCGGCTGGGAGGACGACATCCGCGGTGCGCGCGAGTTCGGTGATCTGCCGCCGGAGGCCCGCGACTACGTGCTGCGGCTCGAGGAGCTGGCCGGCTGCCACATGTCGTACATCGGAGTGGGGCCGGGCCGCGACGAGAACGTGGTGCGGCGCGACATCCTGGGCTGAGTCGATCGACCACCACGTCGAGAAGAGCGCCCCGAACGCATTGGCCGATAGGCGGGTGCGCGGGACGCTCTTCTCGTTGCTCGCGTGGGGCGGGTGAGCCCGTTGTGTACGTTGTGAATCGGTTTCATGTGAACGAATGACACATGTCGTGTGTTCGTCCGATAGTGCTTTCTGAGCCGTTGAGGTGAAGTCGGAGTCAGGCGACCGGCCGGTCGCTTCCTCTCCCGATCGGAGCACCATATGCGCACTCTCACCAGGTTCGGCGTCGCCGCCGCAGCCACAGCCGTCGCCTCTGCCACCGTCCTCGCCGGGGCCGGAGTGGCCGGGGCCCAAGGCGCCGATCCCGTACTCGACAGCCCGAGCAGCGTGAGCGTCAGTGGCAAGGGCGCGAACACCGAGATCTCCTACACCAACAGGTCCGGCCAGGATCTGTTCTGTATCGCGTACGGCGGGCCGGGCAGTCTGCTGTCGGAGATGTACGCCGTCTTGCGGACACAGGATCCGGATGCGTCACCGCCCCCGGCACTGGAGGCGAAGGTGACCGAGGCGCTGGTGAACGGGCAGCTCGGCCTCTTCACGGGCGGTGTCGAAGACGGGGAAACCGCCACGTTGTCGCCTGGCTTCTACGATACGAACGCCACGCTCACCGACGGGTCCTTCACTCCGTCCGCTCTCGCGATCTGCTCTGCGGGCGACGAGTACATCGAGATGGAGATCTCTGCTGGGGCCGGTGTCCCGGCCGGTCTCGGTTCGTTGGATTCCGCTCTGGCCGGCCTCGGAAGCTCTGGTTCCGTGGCCCGGACGACGGGTTCGCTCGGGAGCTGAGCGAACCGTCCATACCCAGCACCGCCCCCGGCCACCTCGTGGAGCCGGGGGCGGTGCTGGGTGATGTCGTCAGTTCACGACGGCAGGCCCGGGAAGGGTGGGAGTTCGAATGCGCCACCCGCCACCCCCGCGCCGATGGCCAGAACCGCCGAGACACCAAGCCCCGCGATGATGAGCAGCCCGGCTCCGATGATCGGGTTGTCCAACGAGCCGCCGTCTGCGGAACCCGACGCCTGCGCGACGTAGGCGACGTGGCCTTCCGGCGCAGGTCCGGCGTGAGCGGGGGCGACGGCGACGGTGGTGGCAGCGGCCAGGGCGAGAGCGGTGGCAGCGGTGGCGGTTCTCGTGATCATGCCCCCACTATCGCGGCGCGGCCGTTCGGCATTACCTATGGGCCTGCCGGACTGGTCCGGGGAATGCCCCACACCCTCGCGAGCCGGAAATGCAGCGCGTTCCTGGAGGTGTCGGCCGAGTGGGACCATCTCAGAACTCGCCGACGATTCCCGGATTGAGACCAGTTTTCGCCGAATGCGCTCGGTCGCGATTCGGAGGACTGGTGTCGCGGCTCGACCCGGCAAACCGCAAGTGGAAGGTCGGATTGCAGTATGACGGCCACGAACACCTGACCAGAGCCCGTCGAGACGCGGACTCCGTGGCGATGCTGCGCCTGGCGTCCCTCGGATGGGAGGTGAGGCGAGTGACGCAAGGGCTGCTGAACACTCCGCGGACGCTCACCCGATTCGTCCACGGGGCATTCGAGAAGCAAGGGTGGGAGCAACCCGGTCGACCGGGTCGCCCCCAGTGAACTCCGATGCCAGCCACTGCACGCCGATCGCATTCGCTGGAACCCCATCGCCTTCTGTGAAGCGGGGTCACGTTCTGCGAGAGGTCTACTCGGCCGATGCGTCCAGGATCGCGCCGAATCGGGCCGAATCGCCCCGGGCGGTCAGCGCAGGTGCCGGAAGGCGTTGCGGACCGCGTCCGCGGCGTCCTCGACGTCGAATCCCGCCCCCGCGGCCCGCTCTGCGAACTCCTCCGCGGCCCGGGTCAGCACCGCCCCGGGCAGGTCAGCGGCGGAGACGAACGTTCCCGAGCGGCCG
>NZ_JAALDV010000435.1:0-3419 GCF_014145045.1 Dietzia sp. DQ12-76 | reverse complement strand
TCCGGGTCCACGGCCAGGGTCATACCGGCCACCCGGGAGCCACTGCCCGGAGAGTGAGACGTGGCCCCCGGCTCGCCCATGCTCAGGCCCAGACCTGATCGATCGCGGTCACCTCACGCGGCGGCGCGGCCGGGACGGCGGGCGCAGGGGTACGCGAGAACCGCGGCGCGGGCGCGGGCCCCAAGTCCCCGCCGACCTCGACGAAGGTCTCCCTCGCCGTCATGTGGGGATGGGACAGCGCCTCCGTGTAGGTCAGCACCGGGGTCGTGCAGGCGTCGGTGCCGTAGAAGAGCTCGGCCCACTCGTCGCGGGGCTTCTCGGCGAACGTGGCGGCGATGATCTCCCGCAACTCGTCCCAACGATCCATGTCGAACTGGCCGGGCATGCCGTCGCCGTCGATGCCGAGCAGCCGGGCGAACTCCGCATAGAACTGCGGCTCCAGACAGCCCACTGCCATGAACTTGCCGTCGGAGCAGGTGTAGACATCGTAGAACGGGAACCCGGTGTCGAGCATGTTCGTCCCGGCGACGTCCGACCACTGGTCCCGTGCGCGCATGGCCCACTGGAACTGGCCCAGTACGGAGGCGCCGTCGGTCATCGCGGCGTCGATGACCTGGCCGCTGCCCGAGGTGGCGCGTTCGATGATGGCGGCGAGGATGCCCTGGACGAGGAACATCGACCCACCGCCGAAGTCGCCGACCAGGTTGAGCGGAGGCACCGGGCGCTCGCCCTTGCGGGCGGTGGCGTTGAGGTGACCGGTGAGCGAGATGTAGTTGAGGTCGTGACCGGCCGTGTGGGCGAGCGGGCCGTGCTGACCCCACCCGGTCATCCGTGCGTAGACGAGCCGCGGGTTGAGCTCGAGGCACTCGTCGGGGCCGAGTCCCATACGTTCGGTCACCCCGGGCCGGAAGCCCTCGACCAGCACGTCGGCCTTGGCGATCAGACCGCGGACCTGCGCCAACCCGTCGTCGCTCTTGAGGTTCGCCTCCACCACGGTCCGGCCGCGCCGGGTGATGTGCGCCCAGCCGCCGACCTGGGTGGCGAGTTCGCCGGGACGCATGACGGTCACGACGTCGGCGCCCAGATCGGCGAGCATCATGCAGGCGTGGGGGCCGGGGCCGATGCCGTTGAGTTCGACGACGCGGATGCCGGCCAGGGGGCCGGGGGAGGCAGTGGTCACAGGTGTGCCCTTTCGTGTGGCGTTGCACACACGGTATCGCCTGCCGATCCGCGTGAGCCGGGGAGCATGCGAAAGGACCCGCGTCGGCGGGCCTCTACTAGCGTGGGCGCCATGACCGCAGCGCACGATCCCCTCGCCCCGCCAGTCGTCGACCGCCTCGGCACGCCGGGGAGTCCCGGCGCGACGCGCGTGATGCTCCTGGGCTCGGGCGAGCTGGGCAAAGAGGTCACCATTGCGCTGCAGCGCCTGGGTGTCGAGGTGATCGCGGTGGACCGGTACTCCGGCGCCCCCGCCCACCAGGTCGCCCACCGCAGCCACACGATCGACATGACCGACTCAGGCGAGGTGCGGCGGGTGGTGGAGCTCGAGAAGCCGCACGTGATCCTGCCGGAGATCGAGGCCATCGCCACCGCCGCGTTGGCGCAGATCGAACAGGACGGGCTGGCGCGAGTCGTCCCCACGGCCCGCGCAGTGCAGCTGACCATGGACCGTGAGGGGATCCGGCGCCTGGCCGCCGAGGAGCTGGGCCTGCCCACGAGTCGCTACGCGTTCGCCTCGTCGCTGGAGGAGTTGCAGGAGGCATGCGACCGGATCGGGTTCCCGTGCCTGGTCAAGCCCACGATGTCGTCGTCGGGAAAGGGGCAGTCCTCCCTCCACGGCCCCGAGGACGTGGAGGCCGCCTGGGCCTACGCGCAGTCGGGTGCGCGGGTGACGGGGGCGCGGGTGATCGTGGAGTCGTTCGTGGACTTCGAGTACGAGATCACCCTGCTCACCGTCCGCAGCGTGGACCCGGCCACCGGAGCGATCCGAACGGATTTCTGCGAGCCGATCGGTCACCGTCAGGAGCGCGGGGACTACGTCGAGTCGTGGCAGCCCCAGGCCATGACCCAGGACGCCTACGATTCGGCGCGCTCGGTCGCGGCGCGCGTGACCGGCGCACTCGGTGGCGTCGGGGTGTTCGGGGTGGAACTGTTCGTGCAGGGCGTCGACGTCTACTTCTCCGAGGTCAGCCCGCGGCCGCACGACACCGGCCTGGTGACGCTGCGCAGCCAGGTGCTCAGCGAGTTCGACATGCACGCCCGCGCCGTCCTGGGTCTGCCCGTGGTCACCACGATGTCCAGCCCGGGAGCGTCTGCGGTGATCTACGGCGGCGCCGGCATCGCGCACGATCCTGAGGGTGACCCCGAGGGCGGCTCGAGCGGTGTGGTCGAGGGCGTGGGGTTCGAGGGCGTGGCCCGTGCGCTCGCGGTCCCGGAATCGGATCTGCGACTGTTCGGCAAGCCCTCGGCCAGCGAGTTCCGCCGTATGGGAGTGGCCGTGGCGACCGCCGAGGACGTGGAGACCGCGCGGGAACGGGCCCGCGAGGCCGCCTCCCGCGTGACGGTGGTGAGGTAGGACGTGCGGGGGCGCAGCCGTCGGTTCGGCAGGCTGGTGAGATGACGACGACGAACTCGGTCGCCGACGAGGCCCGCGGGCTGCCCAGGGAGCCGTCCGGTCCGTGGATCCGGCACTCGTCGTGTCCACCCTGCTGATCTGGCTGGCGGTGCTCGCCTGGCAGGCGATGGTGCTCCCCGAGCGGGTCCCGATCCATTTCGGTTCCGGAGGGCGGGCTGACGGGTGGTCCGGCAAGGCCGGGGCGTTGGCGTTCTCGGGGGTGCTGCCGCTCACCGTGTTGGCGTTGATCCCGCTCACGTCGTTGCTCGTCATGCGGGCACCGGAACTCATCAACGGGCCAAACAAGCAGTGGTGGACGTCGACCGCCCCGAGGTTGCGCAGGTTCGAGCGACTGGTCCGTGAGGACCTGTGGCTGATCGTGGTGGTCACACTCGCGCTCCTGGTGGCGATGCAGGTGGGGATCGTGATCGCCTCCGAGTCGCCCGACCAGCGGATGCCGGAGGGTCTGCTCCTCGGCGGTACGGGGCTGTTCGGCGCGGGCATGGTCGCGGTACTGCTCCGGATGTACGTCGGAGATCGGTACGCCGAGAACCCCGACCTGGACTGAGCCTGTGGATGGTCGTCCGATCTATCCACCGCCCCTCTGAGGGGCCTGACCCGGCCCGACCCTCCCCCCTAGCGTCACTACTCGAGCGGCCCGTACCCACGGGCTCGAGAGGGGGCGGGACCGATGGCGGGATCAGGAGCGGAGGTGGGGCCGGTCGCGGCGGCCCTGGTGGCCTTCGAACGGGTCGCGGTGGCGGCTGAGGCGACCCGGGTCCGCGAAGCCGGGGAGCACGCGGCC
>NZ_JAALDV010000044.1:0-2538 GCF_014145045.1 Dietzia sp. DQ12-76 | reverse complement strand
CGGATCCCGTCGGCGAGTACCGGGGCGTCGACTGGCGCGCGGTGGACGTCTCCGGCCCGGGGGCGGCCCGCGAACTCGGTCGCCACGTCAGCGGCGCGGACACGGTGGTCAACCTGGCCTGGGGTTTCCAGCCCACCCGCGACGTCCGCTACCTCGAGAGGGTCGGGGTCGGTGGAACCGCCGCGGTCCTCGAGGCCGCGCAGTCGGCCGGGGTGGGGCACCTGGTTCACATCTCCTCCGTGGGGACCTACGCGCCGGGCCGCCACGGTGAGCACGTCGACGAGACCTGGGCGACGACGGGGGTGTCGGGTTCGGCCTACAGCCGACACAAGGCCATGGCGGAGAGGCTCATCGACGAGCACGAGTGTCGCCACGGCGGCGATGCGGTGCCCGTCGCCCGGATGCGGCCGGGCTTCATCGTCCAGCGAGCAGCCGCGAGCGGGCTGACCCGATACGGACTCCCCGCCTACGTGCCCGCACATCTCGTGCCGCGGCTGCCGCTGCTGCCGCTCGACCGGGCCCTGTGCCTGCCGCTCGCTCATGCGGACGATGTCGCCGACGCTCTCGTCCGAGTGATCGGCCAGGGCGCCACCGGCCCGTTCAACCTCGCGGCCGATCCACCGTTCACCAGGGAGGATCTCGCCGAGGTGCTCGGGGCCCGGCCGGTTCACGTCCCCCTGGCACTGCTCGGGGCGATCGTCGGGCTGACGTGGCGGGCCCGGTTGCAACCGGTGGACCGCGGATGGCTCGACCTGGCGTTCAGCGTGCCCCTCCTGGACTGCGTCCGCGCACGTGACGAACTCGGCTGGGCTCCGTCGTGGGCACCGCGAGAGGCCATGGCCGACCTGCTCGACGGGATCGCGCGCCTGGCCCACACCGGGAGCGCACCCCTTCGACGCAGATCCGTGCCCGATCTGGTGCGCCGGAGCCTGGCCGACGGGCTGATCTCCTCCCGCCGGTTCCCCTGAGCCCCGCTCGCCCGAGCGAGCGGGGCGGGCGCGAGGCGTGGGAGAGGGGCGATCAACCGTGTCGCCGGAGAACCTCGTTCCGCAGCCCCGTGGTGGCCACGTCGGCGATGTGCTTCTGGGCCTTCTTGACCACCGGCCCCGGGAGCTTGATCTTGAGATCAACCTCGAGATCAAAGACGACCGTGGTGGTGCCGTCCCCGTTGTCCGTGAGCTCGTACCGGGCGTTCTGGACCTTCTGGGAACCGCTCTCGACCAGCGACCAGCTCACCTCGCCTTCGTACCACTCGTAGCGCACCACCATCTCGTCGGTGACGCCGTACTGGGACACCCGCTCCCACACGACGATGGGCCACCCCTCGTCGTCGGCCTCCCTGACCTCGACCGCGCGGTGAGCGCTCGACCACTCCACGAGGGAGTCGACATCGGCGAGGACCTCCATGATCTCGGGGACGCCGGCCTCGATCGTGACCACTGACTGCACTGAGACTGCCATGGCCGGAAAGCTACCCGCGCGGGGCCGGCCCGGGAGGAAGATCGGGGGATGAGTTCTCGATCTGCACAGACGGACGACCCGGGGCACCGCAGGGTGGTGTTACTGCGTGGGATCAACGTCGGCAAGGGCGGCCGCATCGCCATGAGCGACCTGATCGAGTGCACCGAGGCCGCGGGCGGGACGTCGGTCCGGACGGTGCTGGCGACCGGAAACGTGATCGTCACCGATAAGCGACCGGTACCCGAGCTGCGCGCGGCACTCGAGGCCGCCTACGCGGAGAGGTTCGGCTACCGGTCCGTGCTGCAGGTCCTCCCGCTCGACGACGTGGCGACGATGGCGTCCTCGTACCCCTTCGACACGCTGCCCGAACACCACGACTACGTGGTGTTCTCGGATGACCCGGAAGTGACGACCCGGGTGGCGGTCGCGATGCACGCGGCCATCCGTGAGGTCGGAGAGGTGGCCGCCGGCACCGACGCGCATGCCGGGGCCGGGATGACCACCAGCAGCACGGAGGCGGTGGCCGAGGGCGCGGGCTGCGTGTACTGGCGGGTCCCCCGCGGCTCGACGCTGACCTCGGACGCGTCCGCGGTGCTCGACGGCCGGGAGAACAAGGGTCACCTCACCACCAGGAACCTCAAGACCCTGGCCCGGATCCTCGCTGCGGGGTGAGTCAGGGGTGAGTCAGGGCCCCTCGACGGACGCACCGATCGTGTCGACGAAGGCCGCGAGCGGCCCGAAGACCGCCGGGAAGATCCCGTCCCAGAAAGCCTGCATCTCGCTGAAGTCGAACATGGGCATCGGTAACACTCCTCGCACGGGGGCGGCGTACGGACTCTCCGCGGTCACCGGGGCTCCCCAGCACCAAGGATCGCGGCAGAGACACCCGTCGCGCAACCCCATGCGTCCCGCGAGTCTCGTCACCGGGCCGACGATCCACCAACTGGCAGACTGCAAACGATGCCTTCCCGCCCCGCACGCCCACTTCTGGCCGCCGCGGCCCTGCTCGTGGTCGCGGCCACGACCGGCTGCTCCGGGTCCGGGCCGGGGCGGACAGCGGGGCCTGCCCTGGAGGAG
>NZ_JAALDV010000434.1:0-3943 GCF_014145045.1 Dietzia sp. DQ12-76 | reverse complement strand
GGCGCTGCGCCGCATGACCTCGCCCCCACCGGCCGGGGACGTCGAACTGCTCCTCGTCTTCACCGCCGTTTACGCCTGGCCGGTGTTGCGGGGCACCCTGCTGGACGCTCTCGACATCCCCGCCGACCAGCGCGAGGAGATCGACGACCGACTCGCCGATCTCCTCGCCCGCATGGTGACGGGCCACCGCGGTGGCGCCAGCTGACGGGCCCGCCGTCGCTAGCTGACGGGCTCGCCGGCGCTAGCTGACGGGCTCGCCCGCGTCCTCCGACGACACGAGACCGGTCGCCTCCCCCGGGTCCCGGTCCGGCTCCTCCGGCCCCTGATCCAGGCGGAACGGCGGGTACTCGTCGCGTAGGAGCAACACGTACGAGCCGACCCGGTACACCCAGCGGTTCAGGCCCACGATGAGGTCGAAGAGCCGGGGCAGGTAGCGGCCGGTGAACAGCAACCCGATCGCGGCGATCAGCACGAGCAGGCCGACCAGCGAGATGTTCCACTCGGCGCCCCCGTACTCCGAGGCTCTGGTCAGGGCCGCCCCGCCGCCGGTGAGGATGCCCACGATCAACAGGTGCGGGATCACCAGCAACCACCACTTGACCAGCACCAGGCCGCGCGAGAGCCGCTCGGGATAGGCCACGTCCAATCCGGCCGGATAGTCGGTCGGCGCCAGCGAGAAGGGCGGGTACCGGTCCGTCCCGAGCACGGAGTAGGCGTAGAACCCGACGCGCCAGTTCCACCGCAGCACTCCGACGCTGTAGGCGAACCACGCCCGCGGGTAGCGGCCGGTGAACAGCACCACCAGTCCCGCGGCGACCGTGGTGACGACCAGCGCGAACCACAGCAGGGCCAGCACGATGTAGTGCGGGATCGCCAGCAGCCACTTGATCAACCACAGACCGCGGGACACCTGCGGGTCCAGGTGCCCGGTCAGACGCAGCGGATCGGGACCCACGCCGGCGGGAAGAGCGCCCGCACCGGCCCCGGGAAGGGCGTCGGGGTCGGCGTGCCGGTCGATGTCCCGGCCCAGCCCCGCGGTCGCCACGAGGATCAGCGGCAGCCCCAGCGCCAACGCCACGAGTCCGGCGATGAGAACACCGGGCCCGGCGAGTCCGAACACCTCGGTGTGTGCGCCCACCTGGACGTCGACCCACACGGGGCGGGAGCCGTCGGCGTTCATCACCACGACCACCCAGTCGCCGGACCGCAGGTCGACGGTGAGGGTCTGCTGCTCTGCACCCGTCGTGGACTGGGCCCAGAAGTCCTGGTCGGCAGGAGGTTCGGGGGCACGGGTGCCCGGCACCTCGTCGAGGGCCGTCTCGGCGTCGTTCCCCGATCCCCACATCCCCGATCCCCAGTCATATGTGGGGCCCGCGGAGTATCCGGGATCCCACGGCTGGTCACCGATCACCGCGTGGGGGACATCGCGGAGATAGGCAGAGACGTCGGATGCGTCCGCGATACCGAGGAACACGTCCTGGCCGGGGACCACCGGGGTCGCGCGGAGTCGGAGGCTGATCAGGTCGTCGAGACCGTAGGGCCCGACGGTGGCTCCCTCGTCGACATGGATCGTCAGGGGCGCGGTCGTGATGGCGTGGCCCACGGTCTGGAGGCGGTCGGTGTCGGTGAACGCGTACTGCCCGTCCCGCTGGGAGGCGTCGGCTACCAGGATCGCCGCCCCGGCCGCTGTCATGCCGAGGCCGAACACGGCCAGCAGGACCCCGGCGACGAGCAGGACCCAGTTCAGGGGGCGGGTCCGCGGAGGGCCGTGGACGGGGGTCGAGGAGGGACCGGACGGGGTGGCGTGTGAAGTTCCCATGATGAGTCCTCGTGCAGCAGTGTGCGGACCCACCCGAGACGGCGCATCCGCCTATACGTGGTGACCTTACTCTTATGTGAGCACTGTGGCGGCGGGTTCTCACCGCCGATCAACCCCGGATCCCACCCCGCCTCCCACCCGTGACACCCTGTCCGGAACCCCGTCGCGAGACGCGCTCGCGGACATGATCGCGGCGAGCGGGTCAGCTCGGCGCAACGGCGAACCCCGTCGCGGGCAGCGAATGGAACCCTCTGGTGAACGGAGAGAGCGCCCTCACGGCCCCGCCCCGGTCCACCGTGACGGACGGGTGGGCCGCGTAGAGCTCCTCGACGGCGATCCGCGCCTGGAGCCGCGCGAAGTGCGAGCCGATGCAGAAGTGAGGGCCGCGGGCGAACCCCAGGTGCCCGGTGGTCTCACGGCGGATGTCGAGCTCCTCGGCGGTGGGTCCGAACTCACGCTCGTCGCGGTTGGCCGAACCGTAGAGCATCATCACCTTCTCCCCCGCGGGGATCGTCACCCCGCCCACGGTCACCTCGCGCGTGGTCGTCCGCGCGAGCGCCTGCACGCTGGACTCGAAGCGCAAGCATTCGGTCAGCGCGCCGGGGATCAGTCCCGGGTCCGCCACGACCAGGTCCCTCTGCTGCGGATGTGCGTCCAGGAGCGAGACGGTGTGCGAGATGAGGTTGCCGGTGGTGTCGTTGCCGCCGGCCACGATCACGAAGCAGAACCCGAGGATGTCCCAGTCGTCCAGCCGCTCGCCGTCGATCTCGGCCTGCGTCAGCGCCGAGATGAGGTCCCCGCCCGGGGACGCGCGCCGGTCGGTGATGAGCTCACCGAAGTATCCAAACATCTCCGCCACCGCCGAGACCGCCCCGTCCTCCAGCCCCGCCGGGCGGAACCCCTCCTCCTGCAGGGTCGTCAGCGCGCTGACCCACGGGCCGAAGCTCGGCTTGTCCGCTTCCGGCAGGTCGAACAGGTGGGCCAGCAGATGCGTGGGGATCTGCGAACTGAAGTCCCGGTGCAGGTCGACCACCTCGTCGCCGTCGTCCCTCGCGGCCATCTCCGCCAGTCTCCCGCGGGCGAAGTCGCGGATGAGCGGCTCGGCCTCGGCGACGCGCCTGGGAGAGAACGCCGTGGCCAGCAGTCGCCGCTTCGCGGAGTGCTCGGGGGGATCCATCATGACGATGGTCGGGGCCAGCCCCAGCGTCTCGATCTCGTCCCGGTAGAAGGTCAGACCGCTGGCCGAGGAGAACGTCGCCGGGTCACAGACGGCGGCGTCCACGTCGGCATAACGCGACAGCGCCCAGAAGTCCGGGTGCGCCGCGGTGCCGTCCCCGCGGTGGTGGTGGACCGGGTCGGTCTCGCGCAGCCACCGGTAGCCGGGATAGGGGTCGGCCAGGTGGGCGCGGTCGAACGGATCGAAGCCGGGTTCGGGCGGTGTGGGCGCGGGCGGTGCCGAGTCGCGACCGGACTGCACTGTACGGGTCATGGCCCCAGTTAACACGACCTGTTAAAAGCTCGGAAGAGGGGATCTAGACTCGGGCGGGTGCCCCGCTCCACCGCCCTGTCACCCCGGCCCCGCTCGTCCGCCACCCGGGAGGCCTTGTACCAGGCCGGACTGCGGCGCTTCGCCTCCGACGGATGGAGGACCGCACGGATCCGCGACATCGTCGGCGACGCCGGCCAGGGCAACGACTCGGCGATCAACTACCACTTCGGGGGCCGCATGGGCCTGCTGGAGGACGTGCTGCTCCGCGGGGTCCTGCGTATGGAGGACGAACGTCGGGCCGATCTGCAGAGGTGGGCGTCGTCGGCCCCGTCATCGGCCCCCGACCTGGCGGAGATCGTCCGGGCGGTGGTGTCGCCGCTGGCGGACCTGTTGGACGACGACGAGGGCCGGTGCACCCTCCGGGTGATCGCCCAGGTCGGGGCGCTCGCCGAGGTCGACCGCACCCTGACCGACCGACCGGTCGCCGGCACCGCACTGCATGACCAGCTCGAGATGCTCGTGTCCGCCGCCACCGCCCGCTGCGGACGGGACCTCGCCGGCCACCGGGTCCGGCAGCTCATCGTGATGCTCACCGCCGAACTCGCGGTGCGGGCCTGCGATCCCCCGGACGCCGC
>NZ_JAALDV010000433.1:2965-5124 GCF_014145045.1 Dietzia sp. DQ12-76 | reverse complement strand
CGGAGCCCGGTTCCTGTGACGCCCCGGCGGTGCGGCCGGCGTCGGCCCGGGCCGACTGAGGCCGTACGGCCGACACCTCGGACCACCCGGCGGGTGGCACGGGGGTGCGGCGGTGGAGTCCGTACCAGCCCGCGAGCATGGCGAGGGCGATGAGGAATCCCGCCCCCACGAAGAGGCTCTCCCCGGAACCGCCGAATGTCGGTGCGCTGAGGAGGACGACCACGACGAGGATCACCGCCGTGATCCTGGAGCCGGATGCCCGGCCCTTCCCGATCAGCGCCTCCCCTTTGGAGACCTCGTCTCCGGCGGAGCGCAGGAGGAGCCACAACAGTGCGTACAGGAACACCCCGGCCCCGCCCCAGAGTGCGGCGATCACGAAGGCGATACGGAACAGGACGGGGTCCACGCCGTAGCGTCGGCCGAAGCCGCCGCAGATGCCGGCGACCTTGGCGTCGTCCGGGGTCCGGACGGGTCGGGTCCGCCACAGGGAGCGGAGCTCTGATGGGACGTCGTGGGTGCTGGAGCTGGACATGACTCCATCGTGGCGGGCGGGACGCCTTTCCACATCGGGGGCCGACCCTGAGATCCGGACCCCGGGATTCTCGGGGTCGACCCCCGATGCGCCCCGGGTCGCGATCTGTGACCATGGCGGTATGAGTGAGAAGGCGACCGATCAGGTATCGGCCCCCGCGCCGCAACCGCCGGTCGTCCCACGGCCTCCCGTGCCGGCTGTGCAGCCGGTGGGGTTCCGGTGGTACCCGCCGCTGGCCAGGATCTCCGATGGATCCGTCGTCGCCGGTGTGTGCGCGGGACTCGCGGCCCATCTGGGGGTGCGGGTCACCCATGTGCGCCTGGCGATGGTGGTGCTCGCCACCCTGTCCGGTGCGGGTGTGCTGTTCTACGCCGCCCTATGGGCTCTGACCCCGTCGGCGCGGGCCCTGGAGGGAGCCGCCTCCGTGGACGCGCGGGAGCGGCGGCGCGGCATGGCCCTCGCCGTGGTGGCGGTGGTGGGGTCGGTGCTGTCGTTCATGGTCACCACCGCGACGGGACTGCACGTGATCGTGCCCGTCCTGATCGTGGCACTGGGCGCCGGGCTGGTCTGGCAGCAGTACGACGGTGGGGGACGGGTGGCTCCCCGGTCCGTCTTCGACTGGGCCAGGGTCACCGCCGGGGCGACCCTCGTCGTCGTCGGACTGGCCGTCGTGGTGCTGGGGCAGGTCGAGTTCGCCGCCCTGCGGTCGTCGTTCCTGGCGGTGCTGGCGACCCTGGTCGGAGTGGCGTTGCTCAGCGTTCCCGTGGGGCTGCGGCTGTGGCGGTCGCTGGAGGAGGAACGCGCGGCCCGCATCCGTGAGTCCGAGCGCAGCGACATCGCCTCCCACCTGCACGACTCGGTGCTGCAGACGCTGGCGTTGATCCAGAAGCGCTCCGACGACCCCGCCCAGGTGTCACGGCTGGCCCGTCGGCAGGAGCGCGAGCTGCGGCAGTGGCTCTTCGGGGCGGGGTCACGCATGTCCTCGGGTGCGACCACCGTCGCCGGGGCCGTCGAGGTGATCGTCGGGGACGTCGAGGACGCCTACGGTCTGCGGGTGGACCAGGTGGTGGTGGGCGGCGACGGTCCGGTCGGCGACGCCGAGGAGGCTGTGCTGGGCGCCGTCCGCGAGGGCCTGGTCAACGTGGCCAAGCATGCCGGCGTCGACACCGCCGACGTGTTCGTGGAGAACGACGACCAGGTGCTCACCGCCTTCGTCCGTGACCGCGGCTGCGGTTTCGACCCTGACGACGTGGGCGGTGATCGACACGGGTTGTCCCAGTCCATCCGGCACCGTGTCGAGAGCCGGGGCGGCAGCGTGACGGTGCGCAGTACTCTCGGTCGCGGAACCGAGATCGGGATCGAGATGCCGCTGGAGGGCGAATGACGGACGAGCCGGTGGGTGGCGTCAGGGTGTGCCGGGTGTTCCTCGTCGACGACCACGCGGTGTTCCGCAGCGGTGTCCGGGCCGAGCTGGCCGGTCAGGCCGGGATCGAGGTGGTGGGCGAGGCGGGGTCGGTCGCGGAGGCCGTCGCCGGCATCGGACGGGTACGGCCCGACGTGGTCCTGCTCGACGTGCACATGCCCGAGGGCGGTGGGGTGGCCGTGCTCCGCTCGGTGCTGGGGACCG
>NZ_JAALDV010000433.1:1540-2902 GCF_014145045.1 Dietzia sp. DQ12-76 | reverse complement strand
TCCCGCCACAGCCGACACGTCCGGCACATCCGGTGCGTCTGACGCGCCTGTGTCCACCTTTCTGGCGTTGAGTGTCTCGGACGCCGCGGAGGACGTGATCGCCGTGATCCGCGGCGGGGCGCGCGGGTACGTCACCAAGACCATCTCCGGCGGGGAACTGGCCGACGCCGTGCGCCGCGTGGCCGACGGGGACGCGGTGTTCTCCCCGCGCCTGGCCGGGTTCGTCCTGGACGCGTTCGCCCGTGCCGCCCCGGGCCTCCAGGAGCGGGGTGAGCCGGTCCACGATCCGGAGGTCGACTCCCTCACCCCGCGGGAGAAGGAGGTGCTCCGGTTGTTGGCACGGGGGTACACCTATAAGGAGATCGCCGAGACGTTGTTCATCTCGGTCAAGACCGTGGAGACGCACGCCTCCAACGTGCTGCGCAAGACCCAGCAGTCCAACCGGCACGCGCTCACCCGCTGGGCGCAGTCCCGCCACCTGGACTGACTCGCCGGACCGTCCTGGGTGTCTTGACATCGCGAAGAGTGTTCCGCACACATCGGCCGGGAGTGGGGTGTACGGAACGCTCTTGGCGTTGACGCCGAGCCGCTACGGTGGCGTCGTGAGCGAACCGCGTGACCTCCCCGTCTGCATCATCGGCGACTCCTTCGTGGCCGGATACGGCGACGAGACCGGCCGGGGATGGACCGCGCACCTGGTCGAGGAGGGTGCCGGGGTGGGCCTGAGCCTCCACACCACCGTCGCGGGGATCGGTGGGGACACCTCCGAGATGATCCTGGCCCGGTGGGACGAGGTCGACCGCCGACGCGCCGCGTTCCCGACCACGGCGGTGATCGCGGAGTTCGGCGTCAACGACGTGATGGAGCACGAGGGCGCCCTGCGCGTCGAGGAGGCGGGCACGGTCGCGGCCCTGCGCGGGATGATCGCCCGTGCTCCCGGGGGGCGGTTCCTGGTGGTGGGGCCGCCACCGGTCGTGTGGGAGGAGGTCAATGAGCGGATCGCCGCCCGCGCCGCGGCCATTGCCGCGGTGTGCTCCGAGGCCGGGGTGCCGTTCGTGCCGACCTTCGACTCCCTGCGGCCCGGTGGGGCGTGGATGCGGGAGGTCACCGCCGGCGACGGGGCGCACCCCGGCCGCGCGGGGTACGAGGAGTTCGCCCGGGTCGTCTCAGGCCCGGTGCTCGAGTGGTTGGGCTCCCTACCGGATGAAGAACCGGGGTAGCGGGGACGCCGTACGTCCTGGTCAACGGGGGGGTGCTCTGGGGGTGGCCGTCGGAGAAGGCCGTTCGCGTCCGGCCGTCCGGTCGGAGACCCTCTGCATCTGTAGTGAGGCGTCGACGGGGGCGTCCCTCGGCGCCGGGCCC
>NZ_JAALDV010000433.1:0-1462 GCF_014145045.1 Dietzia sp. DQ12-76 | reverse complement strand
TCCTCGTACGGCGGGAGGAGATTGATGCATGACTGGTCCGCAGAACTCTGACCGCACCGACGATACATCCGAGGACACGCGGGATGACCGTCCGGAAACCAAGGATGAGCTGGTCGACGAGTGGGGTGACGAGTCCTTCCCCGCAAGCGATCCCCCCGCCACCCCCTGACCCCGACCCCCTGACTCAGCGCAGTATCTCGAACTGCTCCGACACCGCCCGCAGTGCAGACGCGCTGCGGGCGAACTGTTCGATCTCGGTGGCGTCGAGTTCCAACTCCACCACGCGCTGGACCCCGGTCCGGCCGATCACCGCGGGGACGCCGATGAAGATCCCGTCCTGCCCGTACTCGCCCCGCAACAACGTGGAGACCGGTAGCGACACCTGCTCGTTGCGCAGCACGGCTCGCGTGATGCGGGCCAGCCCCATGCCGATGCCGTAGCTCGTGGAGCCCTTGGAGTCGATGATCCGGTAGGCGGCGTCCCTGGTCTCCGTGAAGATCCGGGCCAGTCGTTCCCGCGTGGCCGGGTCCCCGTCGAGATCCCGGCGCAGTGGCACCCCCGAGACGTTGGCGGACGAGAAGACCGGCAGTTCGGTGTCACCGTGCTCGCCGATGATCGAGGCGTGCACGCTCATCGGGGCGACGTCGTAGTACTCGCCCAGCATGAAGCGGAAGCGCGCCGAGTCGAGGATCGTCCCGGAGCCGATGACCTGTGCGGAGGGAAGGCCGGAGTAGCGCCAGGAGGCCTGGGTGAGGATGTCGACGGGGTTGGTGGCCACGAGCAGGATGCCGTCGAAGCCGGTCGCCATGACGTCGCCGACGATCCCCTCGAAGATCGCCATGTTCCTGCCGACCAGGTCGAGTCGCGTCTCGCCGGGTCGCTGGGCGGCGCCGGCGCAGATCACCACCATCGTGGCGTCCGCGCAGTCGTCATAGGTGCCCTCCGTGACGAGGGTGGGGGAGGGGGCCCACACGACGCCGTGGTTGAGATCCATGACCTCGCCGACCAGTTTGTCGTGGTCGATGTCGATGATGGACAGGTGGTCGGCCAGGCCCTGGTTGACGAGCGCGTACCCGTAGGCGATGCCCACGTCCCCGGCGCCGATGAGCACGATGCGGTTCCCGATGGAGGCCTTCATGGTTCCCGAGGGTAGAGGCTCCGGGTGAACGCCGAGGGGCGGCGACTGGAACGGCGACTGGGGGCGACGACGAGGAGAACCCTGTTCGAACAGGTGTTCTTGCGCCGTGTCGGACCGGTGGTGTTCACTGTTCCCCGTGATCGAAAAATAGTTCGATCAGAGCGGTTGGCGGCGTGTCGTCCGGGTCGGGAGGTTCTGGTGATGGTAATGGGCACTTCTGCCGTCGACATGTCCGGCCTCGGCACGGCGGACCGCGTTGCTGAGCTGCGTCGCCGACTGGCCGCGATGCCGGGCGGGGGACCGCCCGCCGCCGCACGCTCGGGG
>NZ_JAALDV010000432.1:8092-10132 GCF_014145045.1 Dietzia sp. DQ12-76 | reverse complement strand
CGCGCCGGGCGTCGGCCGCAGCCGACGCCGGGGACACCGGGGGGTGGACGTAGACTGTGCGTCGTCCGAACCCGGGTCCGACCGCACGAACCGCGGCGGGTCCCGTCGCCGTTCGCCGACCATCCAGCATTCCCGACGAGAGGACCACCCCGTGCTGCGCACCCATTCCGCCGGCCAGCTCCGAGCCGCCGACGCCGGGGACACCGTCACCCTGGCCGGCTGGGTGGCGCGCCGCCGGGATCACGGCGGGGTGATCTTCGTCGATCTCCGTGACTCCACAGGCGTGTGTCAGGTGGTGTTCCGCTCCGAGGAGATCGCGGAGCGCGCGCACCGTCTCCGGAACGAGTTCTGCGTCGCCGTCACCGGCGTCGTGGACCGCCGCCCGGAGGGGTCGGAGAACCCTGCTCTCGCGTCCGGTGAGATCGAGGTCGACGTGGTCTCGTTCGAGGTGCTCGGCGAGTCCGCGGCGCTGCCGTTCCAGCTCGACGACGAGGTGGGAGAGGAGGCACGCCTCCGTCACCGCTATCTCGATCTCCGCCGTGAGGGTCCGGGTGCCGCACTGCGACTGCGGTCGAAGGTCAACTCCGCCGCGCGGATCGTCATGGCACGCCACGACTTCGTCGAGATCGAGACCCCCACCCTCACCCGCTCCACCCCCGAGGGCGCGCGCGACTTCCTCGTCCCCGCACGTCTGCAGCCCGGCACCTTCTACGCCCTCCCGCAGTCGCCGCAGCTGTTCAAGCAGCTCCTCATGGTTGCCGGGATGGAGAAGTACTACCAGATCGCCCGCTGCTACCGGGACGAGGACTTCCGGGCCGACCGGCAGCCGGAGTTCACCCAGCTGGACGTGGAGATGAGCTTCGTCGACCAGGACGACGTGATCGCGGTCGCGGAGGAGATCCTCACCGAGGTGTGGGCGACGGCGGGCTACGAGATCCAGGCCCCCATCCCGCGGATGACCTATGCCGAGGCGATGCGTCGGTACGGCTCCGACAAGCCCGACCTGCGCTTCGACATCGAACTGGTCGAGTGCACCGAGTTCTTCGCCGACACGCCGTTCCGCGTGTTCAAGGCCCCCTACGTCGGCGCGGTGGTCATGAAGGGCGGCGCGTCGCAGCCGCGACGTCAGCTCGACGCCTGGCAGGAATGGGCCAAGCAGCGCGGAGCCAAGGGGCTGGCCTACATCCTGGTCGGTGAGGACGGCGAGCTGGGCGGTCCTGTCGCCAAGAACCTGTCGGACGCCGAGCGGGCGGGCATCGCCGCCCACGTCGGCGCGGAGCCCGGAGACTGCATTTTCTTCGGTGCCGGGGCCGTCAAGTCCACACGCGCGCTCCTCGGCGCGGCCCGTGGCGAGATCGCGGACAAGCTCGGACTGATCGACCCCGAGGCCTGGGCGTTCACGTGGGTGGTCGACGCGCCCATGTTCGAGCCGGCCGACGACGCGACGGCCGCCGGCGACGTGGCGGTGGGCTCGGGCGCGTGGACGGCCGTGCACCACGCGTTCACCTCTCCCAAGCCGGAGCACCTGGACACCTTCGACACCGACCCGGGCTCGGCCCTGGCCTACGCCTACGACATCGTGTGCAACGGCAACGAGATCGGGGGCGGCTCCATCCGCATCCACCGCAAGGACATCCAGGAGCGGGTGTTCGGCGTGATGGGCATCTCCGCCGAGGAGGCGCAGGAGAAGTTCGGCTTCCTGCTCGACGCCTTCTCCTACGGCGCGCCGCCGCACGGCGGAATCGCGTTCGGCTGGGACCGCATCTGTGCGTTGCTGGCCCGGACCGAGTCCATCCGCGACGTCATCGCCTTCCCCAAGTCCGGCGGCGGTGTCGACCCGCTCACCGACGCCCCCGCTCCCATCACTCCGCAGCAGCGCAAGGAGTCGGGAATCGACGCCGCGCCCGTGACCCGCGGTCAGGGGACCCAGGCGGAGCGCGCGTCAGCCGGGTAGTCGGTCCCCGGCGGCCCGGCGGTCAGAGGTGGAACGCCTCGAGCGCCGGGCGGCCGTCCATCCCGGAGTGGTCGAGCCCGAACAAC
>NZ_JAALDV010000432.1:0-7786 GCF_014145045.1 Dietzia sp. DQ12-76 | reverse complement strand
CGCCGACGACCTCGCGCAGCCGCCGGAGCGAGGCGTCGCGCTCGCTCGCCGGACCGACATAGGCGAACGTGTCGGCCCCGCCGTTCTGGGCGATGCCGAACCGCCCGCGGATCGCCGCGTCGGCCTCGATCGCCCCGGCGGCGCTGATCAGACTGAGCGGCTCCGACCAGTCCATCCCGTGATCGGCCAGGACGATGACCACCGAGCGCTCCCACCGGCCGGTCGAGCGGAGGAACTGTTCGAACTCCCAGAGTTTGTGGTCGGAGTTGTACACCGCCTGGTTGCGCGCCAGTCGCAGCGAGGTTCCCGAGAGGTCCATGTGTCCGAATCGGTCCATGTCACCCAGGTTGACGAAGGTCATCCTCGGGGCGTGGTCGGTGACGGTCTGCTTGAGTGCCTCGACGGTGAACCAGTCGAGGGAGTGGTCGGTGACCGGAACGAGGGGGAACGGTGCCCACTGCACGCTCGCGCGTCCGCCGAACAGGCCGTGGAGGTAGTCCTTGCTCAACACGCTCGCGGTGGTCAGGCCCGCCTCGGTCCGGATCCGGTCGAGCACCGTCGGTGCGCGGAGGTCATCCGGCCGGTCGAGTGTCCTGTCGGTGCCGGTCGCGTGGTCCCAGACCGAGTTGGCCGGGACCCCGTTCCGCTCGGGCAGGACTCCGGTCACCATCGCCGCGTGGTTCGGGAGCGTCTCGGCGATCATGACCGACGTCGCGTCGGTGAACCTGGTCCCGTCGGAGGCCCACCGGTGCAGGGTGGGGGCCTGGGCCGGGTTGAGTTCGTCCGGTCGCATCCCGTCGGTGACCAGGACGTAGACGTCGAGGTCGTCGGCGACCGGCCGCGTCGGCGTGGCCCAGACCGGGGCCGGCTCGGCGAGCATGGTGACCCCGACCGTGCCCGCGGCGACGACCACACCGGCCCCGGCCAGCGCCTCCCGGCGGGTGAGGGTGGGTCCGTGGCAGGCGTCGTGATGGCGGCTCATCGGGCGGGGCTCCTCGGGGGCGGGCTGGACGGGAGGGGTACGGACTCAAGGTCTACCCCGTGGTGACGGGGCACACGCGGGTTCCACTCAACCCCATCGCGACGGGCCGGACCACCCGGACGGTCTGTTCGTCTCCTGATGTTCACCATCCAAGCGGTGTCGGGGTCCGTCGGTAGCCTGGGTCGCGTGAGCGAAGACGCAGGGTTGTTCGCGGCCGGGGATGCGCGACCGGGTCCGCGGGAGGGGTCTGTCCCGCAGGTCGACCCGGGATCTCCGCTGGCGGTCCGGATGAGGCCACGGACGCTGGACGAGGTGGTGGGACAGGAGCACCTCCTGCGACCCAACTCTCCGTTGCGGCGGTTGGTCGAGGGCCGGGGAGGGTCCTCGGTGATCCTCTACGGGCCGCCGGGGACGGGCAAGACGACATTGGCCAATCTGGTGGCCAGCACGTCCGGACGGCACTTCGTGGCGCTCTCCGCCCTGAGCGCCGGGGTCAAGGACGTCCGCGCGGTGATCGAGGACGCCCGGACGCGTCAACTCCACGGCCGCCGGACGGTGCTGTTCATCGACGAGGTGCACCGTTTCTCGAAGAGCCAGCAGGACGCGCTGCTGGCCGCGGTCGAGAACGGGATCGTGCTCCTGGTGGCCGCCACCACGGAGAACCCGCACTTCTCGGTGATAGCCCCGCTGCTGAGCCGCTCGCTCATCGCCGAGCTGCAGGGGCTGGACGCGGCGGGGGTGGCGACGGTGATCCGGCGGGCCGTCGCGGACGAGCGGGGCTACGGGGGTGCGCTCGAGGTGACCGACGCCGCCGTGGAGGACATCGTCCGGCTCTCCGGCGGCGACGCCCGGCGCAGCCTGACCATCCTCGAGGCCGCCGCGGGGGCCGCCGAGGACGCGGTGGTGACCCCGGAGACGGTCGAACTCAGCCTGGACGCGGCACCGGTGCGCTACGACCGTGACGGTGACCAGCACTACGACGTCACGAGCGCGTTCATCAAGTCGATCCGCGGATCGGACGCCGACGCGGCCCTGCACTACCTCGCGCGGATGCTGGTCGCGGGGGAGGACCCGCGATTCATCGCGCGGCGACTGATGGTGCACGCGAGTGAGGACATCGGCATGGCCGACCCCACCGCACTGCTCGCCGCCTCCGCCGCGTCGGAGGTCGTGCAGAAGGTGGGGCTGCCGGAATGCCGCCTCGCCCTGGCCCAGGCCACCATCCACCTGGCGACGGCGCCCAAGTCCAACGCCGTCATCTCCGCGATCGACGCCGCGATGGCCGACGTGCGCGCCGGTGGCGTCGGGGAGGTCCCGCGTCACCTCCGGGACGGTCACTACGCCGGGGCGAAGGGGCTGGGCAACGGCGTCGGATATCGCTACGCGCACCAGTCGCCGGCGGGGGTGGTGGCGCAGCAGTACCCTCCCGACGAGCTCGTGGGTCGGGACTACTACTCGCCCACCGGACACGGTTACGAACGTGACCTGCGCACGAGACTGACCCGACTGCGGGGCATCGTCCGCGGATCCACCTAGCTGCCCGGGTCGAAATATGTGAAACTCATGAGGCCTGTCTGAACGGGCGCAACATTCAAGTCGTCGAGCACTTTTCGGAGGAATCATGAGCGGAATCGCGAGCATCTTCTCGACCCTGGTCGGTGTGGCCACCTCGGTGGGCGTGTGGGGGACCGGCGCGCACAGCCTCGGTCTGCTTCCCCAGGAGGCGTTCATCACCGCCGCCAACTTCGGCATCATCCTGCCCCCGATGCCGCGCTGATACGGCTACTCGCGCGTCGTCAGATCGCCGGCCGGATCGCCGGCAGTCCCCTCGGCACGGTCCCCGCAGGCGGGGTCCGTGCCGAGGGCGTTCGAAGGCTCTTCCGGTCCGTTCCTCGACGCCGGAGTGCCGCCGGTAGGCTGAGCAGTCGTCCGACCACCTCCTCAAGACCCCAGTGAGGCCCCCTGTGCAGACCCATGAGATCCGGCGCCGATTCCTCGACCACTTCGTCAGGGCCGGACACGCCGAGGTCCCCAGCGCATCACTGGTACTGGACGATCCGAACCTGTTGTTCGTCAATGCGGGCATGGTCCCGTTCAAGCCCTACTTCCTGGGCCAGGAGACCCCGGAGCACGCCACCGCGACCTCCATCCAGAAGTGTGTGCGCACCCTCGACATCGAGGAGGTGGGCATCACCACACGCCACAACACCTTCTTCCAGATGGCCGGCAACTTCTCCTTCGGTGACTACTTCAAGGAGGGGGCGATCCGGCACGCGTGGTCACTGCTCACCTCGTCCGTCGATGACGGCGGGTTCGGTATCGACCCCGGGCTGCTGTGGGTCACCGTCTATCTCGACGATGACGAGGCGTATGGCATCTGGCGTGACGTGGTCGGCGTCCCGGAGGGCCGCATCCAACGTCGCGGGATGGCGGACAACTACTGGTCCATGGGTGTTCCCGGACCGTGCGGGCCGTGCTCGGAGATCTTCTACGATCGCGGCCCGGCCTACGGGGCGGAGGGCGGTCCGGAGGCGGATGAGGACCGCTACATCGAGATCTGGAACCTCGTGTTCATGCAGAACGAGCGCGGCGAGGGCACCGGCAAGGACGCGTTCGAGATCCTGGGCCCGCTGCCCAAGCAGAACATCGACACCGGGATGGGGATAGAGCGGGTCGCGTTCCTGCTCCAGGGTGTCGAGAACGTCTACGAGACCGACCTGCTCCGCCCGGTGATCGACACCGCCGAGCGTCTCTCCGGCAGCACCTACGGGGCGGACAGCGCCTCCGACGTACGTTTCCGGGTGATCGCGGATCACGCGCGCACGGCGTACATGCTGATCGCCGACGGTGTGACCCCCGGCAACGAGGGCCGCGGGTACATCCTGCGCCGCCTCCTGCGGCGAATCGTCCGCTCGGTCCGGCTGCTCGGGGCGGGCGGGGACACGATGGCCGAGTTGATGACCACAGTCAAGGACGCGATCGGCCCGTCGTTCCCCGAGACCGTCGCCGGGTACGAGCGCATCGAACGCATCGCCGTGGCCGAGGAGATCGCCTTCCTCAAGACCCTCGAGTCCGGCACCCAGCTGTTCGAACGCGCCGCGCAGGACGCCAGGAAGTCGGGGGCGGCGACCCTGTCGGGACGCCAGGCCTTCGCGCTGCACGACACGCACGGGTTCCCCATCGACCTCACGCTGGAGATGGCGGCCGAGGCCGGACTCCAGGTCGACGAGGCGGGCTTCCGGTCCCTGATGTCCGAGCAGCGGGCGAGGGCCAAGGCGGACTCGCGGTCCAAGAAGCACGCCCACGCCGACCTGTCGGTGTACCGCGACTTCCTCGACGCGGGCGAGACCGTCTTCACCGGATTCACCGAACTCACCGACGAGTCCACACTCCTGGGCATCGTGTCCGGCGGCGAATCCGTCCCCGTGGCCAGGGAGGGTGACAGGGTCGAGTTCGTCCTCGATCGCACCCCGTTCTACGCCGAGTCCGGTGGCCAGCTCGGGGACCGCGGCATGATCTCCACGGCCGGTTTCCAGATGCAGGTCGACGACGTCCAGAAGATCGGCAAGAAGCTGTGGATCCACAAGGGCGTCCTCACGGGAGGCGAGGTCGAGGCCGGCCAGCTCGTCACCGCGGCCGTCGACCCGGAGTGGCGCAAGGGGGCCACACAGGGCCACTCGGCCACCCACCTCGTCCACGCCGCGCTGCGGCAGATCCTCGGACCGGAAGCCGTCCAGGCGGGCTCGCTCAACAAACCGGGGTACATGCGGTTCGACTTCAACTGGTCGGGTTCCATCCCGGCGGACGTCCTGGCCCAGGTTGAGGAGATCACCAACGCCGCCGTCGACGCCGACTATCGCGTGAACACGATCGAGACCAGCCTCGACGACGCCCGCCGGATGGGCGCCATGGCACTGTTCGGCGAGAACTACGGGTCGCTGGTCCGGGTGGTGGAGATCGGCGGTCCGTTCTCGATGGAACTGTGCGGCGGAACCCACGTCGCCAGTTCCGCGCAGATCGGCCCGGTGAGTCTGCTGGGCGAGGCCTCCGTCGGCTCCGGTATCCGGCGGGTGGAGGCGTACGTCGGCATGGACGCCTACCGACATCAGGCCCGGGAACGTGCGCTCGTGTCGGGCCTGGCCACCTCGCTCAAGGCACCGGCCGAGGAGCTGCCCGACCGGGTGGCCGCGCTGACCGCGAAGTTGCGGGAGGCGGAGAAGGCCCTCGAATCGATGCGTGCCGCCCAGCTCGCCTCTCGGGCCGGGGACCTGCTGTCGGCGGCCGAGGACCTCGACGGGATCCGGCTGCTGACACACGACGACCCGGGAGGATCGGCGGGCGACCTGCGGACACTCGCATCGGACCTCAGGGGCCGTCTCGGCGGGGACGCCGGCGTCATCTTCCTCACCGCCGCGGGTTCCGACAAGGTCCCGTTCGTCATCGCGGTGAGCCCGGCCGCCCAGGAGCGCGGTCTGCGCGCGGGAGATCTGGTCAAGGCCATCGCACCGACGCTCGGGGCGCGGGGTGGTGGCAAGGCCGACATGGCACAGGGCGCCGGCACCGACCCGTCCGGCATCGATGCGGCCGTGTCCGCCCTGCGCTCCGCCGTCAGGGACGCCGGGTGACGGCATCCGACACCGGTTCCTCCGGATGGACCCGTGGACGTCGGATCGGGCTGGACGTGGGGACGGCACGGATCGGTGTCGCCTCGTGCGATCCCGACGGGATTCTGGCCACTCCTGTCGAGACGATTCGGGTCGCCAGTGGTGACCCCGACTGGACGGCGGAGGTGAGGCGCCTGGCTGAGCTTGTCGAGGAGCACGACGCGGTCGGCGTGATCGTCGGACTGCCCACCTCGTTGAAGGGACGGGACACCGCCTCGACGGCGATGGCGCGATCGTTCGTCACGGCGCTGTCCGCCGCCTCGCCGGGTCTCGACGTCGAGACGGTGGACGAACGACTCACCACCGTGACGGCCGGGGCCGCCCTGCACGGAGCGGGCAGGAACACCCGACAGCAGCGTGGCGTGATCGACCAGGCCGCCGCGGTGGTGCTGCTCCAGGCATGGCTCGACTCACGGCGCGCCCGCCGATGACGGGCGTCCCGACCCACCCGGCTGGATAAACTGACACGACGCACGATGCTGTCCGGCGGGCAGCTCCCTGAACCACCGGATAAGGAGCACGATGTCTGCGGCACGAGGACGCTCACGAACGAGTGGCACCATCCGGTTCATACTCCTCGCGGCCGTGGTCGGGGTGGTCCTGGCCTTCGCCGCGATGGTGTACCGGGCGACGAACAGCGAGATCTCGGCCGCGCCGGATTTCGAGGGCGGGGGTTCCGGTACCGCCCTGTTGCACGTCGAACCGGGTGACACCCTGGGAGTGGTCGGGGATCGCCTGTATGACATCGGCACCGTGGCCAGCACGCGGGCCTTCACGGGCGCAGCTTCCGGGACCTCGGTCGAGGGCATCCAACCGGGCTATTACCAGGTCCGTCAGGAGATGAGTGCCGCGTCGGCGGTCGAGGCCCTGTCCGATCCCCGCAGCAGGGTCGGCTTCATGGACGTCAATCCCGGTGGGCGGCTGCTCGACACGGTCGTGGTCGGCGGCGGCACCGAGAAGGGCATCTACACACTCATCGCCGACGCGACCTGCCTGCGGGACCTCGACCAGCCGGACGCCCCACCGGTATGCCGGCTTCCGCAGGAGATCGTCGACGCCGCCGTCCAGGCCGACCCCGTCGAACTCGGGGTGCCCGACTGGGCCATCAACGAGGTCCGCGGCGCCCCTGACCCGGTGCGTCGACTGGAGGGGTTGATCGCGCCCGGCGTTCACAACATCAACCCGCAGTCGGAGCCCGTGGAGATCCTCCGCCAGTTGATCGACTCGTCGACCGAGGCGTACGACGCCACCGGCCTCGTCCCCTCCGCCGAGAGGATCGGGTTGACCCCTTATCAGGTGGTCACGGCGGCGTCCCTGGTGGAGAAGGAGGGAACACTCGAGGATTTCGACAAGATCGCCCGGGTGATCCTCAACCGACTCGACGAGCCGATGCGCCTGCAGTTCGACTCGACGGTCAACTACGCCCTCGCCGACCAGGAGATCGCGACGACCGACGCCGATCGGGCCGCGGTCACGCCGTGGAACACCTACGCCATGGACGGGTTGCCCTACGGTCCGATCGGGTCTCCCGGCCTCGACGCGCTCCGGGCGATGGAGAACCCCGCGGAAGGACAGTGGAAGTACTTCGTCACGGTCGACATGCAGGGGACCACCCGATTCGCCGACGAGTACCCGCAGCACGAGCGATACCAGAGCGAGGCGATCGCGAACGGGGTCCTGTCCAGTGGGCGGTAGCGCCGCTCTAGTGGGCGATAGCGCCGCGGACCGCTCGCCCCGATCGGCCGCGGTACTCGGCCACCCTGTGGACCACTCCCTGTCCCCGGTCCTGCACGGTGCCGCGTACCGGGCGCTCGGCCTCGACGGGTGGACCTACGAGCGGATCGAGTGCACGGAGGCGCAACTGCCCGCCGTGGTCGACTCGTCTCCCGACCATCGTGTGGGGTATTCGGTGACGATGCCGAACAAGTTCGCCGCCCTCGGGTACGCGACCGAGGTCAGCGAGCGCGCCCGGATCGTCGGCAGCGCCAACACCCTCGTCCGGCGGGAGACCGGCTGGTTCGCCGACTGCACGGACGTCGACGGGGTGACCGGGGCACTCGCCGGGTTCGACGAGCTGCCCCCCGAACCGACGGCGGTCGTCCTGGGCGTCGGCGGGACCGCCCGCCCGGTGTTGGCCGGG
>NZ_JAALDV010000431.1:0-3640 GCF_014145045.1 Dietzia sp. DQ12-76 | reverse complement strand
GCGGGGGACCCCGCCCAACGTCGTCGAGACCGACGCCAGGACCTGGCTCGAACTCGCCACCGGCCGCCGCAGCTGGCAGTCCGCCGTCTCGGCCGGGCTGGTCCGTGCGTCGGGGACGAGGGCCGGTGAGGTCGCGTCGGGGCTGCCGGTGGTGCGACCGGGGACACGGGAGTGGGGTCACGGGGGTCCGGGAACGTACACTTGAACGGCACCGCCGGGGTCTGTCCGGGCGGACCGCCCCGAACCATGAGGGAGCACCACCAGGTGGAGAGCACGTCGTCACGTCCGGGCACGTCCGGACCACTCCGCCGCACAACGAGTCGCGCCGCCGTCGGTCTGGGTCTGCCCGACCCGTCCGTTCCCGGTCCGACCGGCCTGCCTGTCGACGCCGAGCGCATCGGCCCGGTCGAGGAGTGCGGTGTCTTCGGTGTGTGGGCTCCGGGCGAGGATGTCGCCAAGCTCACCTACTACGGCCTGTACGCGCTGCAACACCGAGGCCAGGAGGCCGCAGGGATCGCGGTCGCGGACGGTGAGCAGGTCCTGGTCTACAAGGATCTCGGTCTGGTGAGTCAGGTCTTCGACGAGAAGACCCTCGAATCGATGAGCGGCCACGTGGGCGTGGGCCACTGCCGGTACTCGACGACCGGCGCGGCGTCCTGGGACAACGCCCAGCCCATGTTCCGGCCCACTCCCGGTGGAGGGTCCGTGGTGCTGGGGCACAACGGGAATCTGGTCAACACCCAGGAACTCAAGCGTTACGCCACGTCGATCGGTATCCGTGGGTACTCCGAGAACAGCACCCACTCGGACTCGGACATCGTCTCCACCCTCCTCGCCCACGACGCGGGGGACGGGGGGCTCGAGGAGGCGGCGGCCCGGTTGTTGCCGCGACTGCGCGGTGCCTACTGCCTGACGTTCTCCGACGAGAGCACGCTGTACGCGGCCCGCGACCCTCACGGGGTGCGCCCCCTCGCGCTCGGTCGGCTCGAGCGGGGCTGGGTGGTCTCGTCCGAGACCTCTGCGCTCGACATCGTCGGGGCGTCGTTCGTCCGCGACATCGAGCCCGGTGAGCTCATCGCGATCGACGCCGACGGCGTCAGGTCGCGCAGACTGGCGGAACCCGCCCCCAAGGCCTGCGTCTTCGAGTACGTCTACCTGGCACGTCCCGACTCGGTGATCAACGAGCGGCTGGTCAACTCCGCTCGCGTGGAGATCGGTCGCACGCTGGCCGCCGAACACCCCGTCGAGGGCGACCTGGTCATCCCGGTCCCGGAGTCGGGCACCCCGGCCGCGGTCGGATACGCGCAGGGCTCCGGAATCCCCTTCGCACAGGGGTTGACCAAGAACGCCTACGTCGGCCGCACGTTCATCCAGCCCAGTCAGACGATCCGCCAGCTCGGAATCCGGCTCAAACTCAACCCGCTTCGCGAGGTGATCCACGGGAAGAAGCTGGTGGTGGTGGATGACTCGATCGTCCGGGGCAACACCCAGCGGGCCCTGATCAGGATGCTCAGGGAGGCGGGCGCCCTCGAGGTGCACGTCCGTATAGCCTCTCCTCCGGTCCGGTGGCCGTGCTTCTACGGCATCGACTTCGCCAGCCCGGCCGAGCTGATCGCCAACGGCGTCGACGTGACGGACGGCATGCTCGAGGGTGTCCGCAGGGCGATCGGCGCGGACACCCTCGGGTACATCTCGGTGGACGGGATGATCTCGGCCACCGGGCAGCCGCGGGACGAGTTGTGCGCCGCGTGCTTCGACGGCCACTATCCCATCGCGCTCCCGGACGACTCGCCCATGAGTGCGGCCGTGCTGGCCCTGGCCGCCCAGGTCGACGGCGAGACCCCCGACCGGCACCTGGTCCTGCACGACACCACGGACGCCGTCCGCCGACCCTGACCGGGCGCCCGCCCAGGGGCGCCGATGAGGAGAATCGACCATGACCGAGAACCACCACCCCGCGCGCGGCGCCTCGTACGCCGCCGCCGGCGTCGACATCGACGCCGGCGAGCGCGCTGTCGAACTGTTCGCGCCCCACGCCAGGCGTGCGACCCGACCGGAGGTGATGGGCGGTCTCGGGGGTTTCGCGGGGTTGTTCTCCCTGAAGAACACGTATCGGCAGCCGCTCCTGGCCTCGTCGACGGACGGCGTCGGCACCAAGATCGCGGTGGCGCAGGCCATGGATGTCCACGACACGGTGGGCATCGACCTCGTGGCGATGGTGGTGGACGATCTCGTGGTGTGCGGCGCCGAGCCGCTGTTCCTCCAGGACTACATCGCCATCGGCAAGGTCGTGCCGGAGCATGTCGCCGCCATCGTCGAGGGGATCGCCGAGGGGTGCGTGCGGGCGGGATGTGCCCTGCTGGGCGGGGAGACCGCCGAGCACCCCGGGCTCATGGCACCCGGCGAGTACGACATCTCGGGCACCGGGGTCGGGATCGTCGAAGCCGACGAGGTGCTCAAGGCGGAGAACGTCCGCCCCGGCGATGTGATCGTGGGTATGGCGTCCTCGGGTCTGCATTCCAACGGCTACTCACTGGCCCGGCACGTGCTGCTGGACCTCGCTCGCCTACCGCTGGAGGGTCACGTCGAGGAGTTCGGTCGGACACTGGGCGAGGAACTCCTCGAACCCACCCGCATCTACGCCCTGGACTGTCTGAGTCTCATCGCGGAGACCGACGTCCGGGTGTTCAGCCATGTGACAGGCGGAGGCCTCGCGGAGAACCTCGCGCGGGTCATGCCGCGCGGACTGGTCGCACGGCTCGACCGAGGGCGGTGGCCAGTGCCCGCCGTGTTCGGCACGATCGCCCACCACGGCCGTGTCGAACAGACCGAGATGGAACGGACGTTCAACATGGGCGTCGGGATGATCGCCGTCCTCCCGGCCGAGGACGTGGACCGAGCCCAGGCCGTGCTCACGGCACGGCACGTCGACAACTGGGTGATCGGGCACGTGGACAAGGCTGGAGAGGACGCCGCGGACTCGCCCCGCGTTGTCCTGGAGGGGTCGCACGCCAGATTCTGACCGGGGGGTCAGACCCCACCGCACACACGTGGGCCGGGCATCCAGCGGGATGCCCGGCCCACGTGTGTGCGGCTGGAAGTGCGGTCAGAACCTGCTGTCGCCGTCGGACCACGAATCGTAGGGGTCCTCGTCCTCGTCGGCACCGGGCCGATCGGTGCTGACCCGAGTGGTGGGTGCGCCACCACCGGCCAACTCCGCCTGGAGACGTTCTAGGTCCGTCTGCGGAGTGTTGTACTTGAGTTCGCGAGCGACCTTGGTCTGCTTCGCCTTCGCGCGGCCTCGGCCCATCGACCTGACCCCCTCGGAAACGGTGCTGGGCCACCTCGGGGGTGCCCATCAATGTGAGTATCTGCCTGCCCACAGGATAGCGTGCCCGGCCCGGAATGTCCGCCCGGGTGTCGCGGGGCGGCCTGCGGCACCTACCCCTGGCCGCGCAGCCTGCGGATCGCCTCGCGTCCGGCCTGCGGACCGGGGTCGTCCGGGAGGGAGTCGGGGTCGAGGGCGGCGGAGACCCCGTCCACCTCCAGGGCGGTGCCCGGCGCGACCGACCTCTTGATCAGCGCGAGCGCCACCGGACCGTCCTCGTGGTGATGGACGACGGTGCCCAACCGGCCGACG
>NZ_JAALDV010000430.1:0-3358 GCF_014145045.1 Dietzia sp. DQ12-76 | reverse complement strand
GAGGAGCTCCCCGCGGCTGGCGGGAGCGCCCGGGCGGCCGCGCTCGATGTCACCGACGCGGCGGCGGTGTCGGACCTGGTGGGCGAGGTGGTCGCCGAACACGGTGGTCTGGACCTGATGTTCGCCAACGCCGGCATCACCTGGGGCGGGGACACCGAGTTGCTGACCCTGGCGCAGTGGGACGCGATCATCGACGTGAACATCCGCGGCGTGGTGCACTGCGTCCACGCCGCGTACCCGGAGATGATCCGCCGGGGATCGGGGTCGCTCGTGCTCACCGCCTCCATGGGCGGGCTGTGTCCTGCGGGTCTGATCACCAGCTACGCCACGACCAAGCACGCCGTGGTGGGGCTCGGGCTCTCGCTGCGTGCGGAGGCGGCCGGCCACGGCGTGGGGGTGACCGTGGTCTGCCCGGCCGCGGTGGACACCGCGATCCTGGACAAGGGCGAGCTCGAGGGTTTCGACGGACGGCACTACTACCTGGAGGGTCAGGGTGTGCGGGAACCGTTGGACCCGGACCTGCTGGCCCAGAGCGTGCTGCGCGGGATCGGGAGTAACCGGGCTCTCGTGATCGAACCCGCCCGGGCGCGGGCGACGTGGCGGCTCCAGCGCCTGTCGCCGGCGCTGATGGACCGGATGCTCACCAGGTATGTGCGGGCGACCAGGCTCCGGAGGGGCGCGGATCCCGCCGGAGCCTGACCCGCCGTCGTTCAGTGCTCGTCGGCGTCCGACTCGGCCTTGGTCGCGTGCACGGTGCCGTGCGCGTGCTCCGGCGGCGCGTAGATGGAGTAGACCTTGAGCGGCTCGTCCCCGATGTTCGTGACGTTGTGCCACGACCCGGCGGGGACGAGGATCACCCAGTCGTCGCCGACCTCCTCGTCGAACTCCAGCCGGTCCTCGGCCGGCCCCATCTGGACGCGACCCCGGCCCTGCTCGACGCGCAGGAACTGGTCGTGGTCCTCGTGCACCTCGAGGCCGATGTCGTCCCCGGGAGCGATCGCCATGACCGTCATCTGCATATGCTTTCCGGTCCACAGCGTGGTGCGGTAGTTGGTGTTGGACAGGGTCTCGTCCTCGATGTTGACGACGTAGGGGTGGGGTCCGTGATCACTGGCGGTCATGGTGTGGTCCTCTCGCTCTCGTGCACGTCGGCTCGCGCCCGGTCGTCTCCATCATGCCGGGCGCGCCCGCCGCGCGATCCGGTTCCCTTCTGCCACGGCCACCGGCCCGAGATCTCGAGCTCGAGCGACCAGCTGAGGAAGGTCCTGATGAGCACGACGAGTGCGAGCAACCCCACCGAGTCGTAGCTCGGTGAGATCGCGACGGTCCGGATGATGTCCGCGGCCACCAGGAGCTCCAGCCCCAGCAGGATCGCGCGGCCGAGTCGGCGACGGAACGCGGTGTAGGCGTCGTTCTCCGGGCCGGACCGGCGGCGCGGGTCCAGGGCGAACAGGGCGGCCACCAACGCGCCCACCACGATGGCGGCCACGCCCGCCGCGTCGATCGTCTTGCCCACCAGTTCCACGGCCTCCGAGAACGTCATGGAGGAACTGTAGACCGGCCCGGCAGGGGCGTGCGGGACCTGCGCGAACACTATGGTTGACAAGTCAACTAATATGGGGGAATGACTCAGCACAGCGCCTCCACCCCCGCGTCGTCGTCACAGTCCGTCGCGCTGGGCCTCGACACCTTCGGTGACACCACGGTCGACTCCAGCGGCGCCCGCGTCCACCATGCCCAGGTCATCCGGGATGTCGTCGACCAGGCGGTGCTCGCCGACGAGGTGGGGGTCGACGCCTTCGGGGTGGGTGAGCACCACCGCCCCGACTTCGCGGTCTCCGCCCCGGATGTCGTGCTCGCCGGGATCGCCACCCGCACGCAGCGCATCACCCTCGGTTCGGCGGTCACCGTTCTGTCCAGCGACGACCCGGTCCGTGTGTTCCAGCGTTTCTCGACGATCGACGCCCTGTCGAACGGGCGCGCCGAGGTGGTGCTGGGGCGCGGGTCCTTCACCGAGTCGTTCCCGCTGTTCGGGCTCGACCTCCAGCAGTACGAGCAGTTGTTCTCCGAGAAACTGGACCTGTTCGCGGCTCTGTTGCCCGAGGCGCCGGTGACGTGGTCCGGCGAGCTACGGCGGCCCCTGGTAGACCAGCGCGTCTACCCGGAGACCGAGCACGGGCTCTCCGCATGGATCGCGGTGGGCGGCAGTCCCGAATCCGTGGTGCGTGCGGCCCGCTACCGCATGCCCCTCATGCTGGCGATCATCGGCGGGCCCGCCGGCCGGTTCGCGCCTTTCGCCGACCTGTACCGCCAGGCGAATGCGCAGCTGGCGGGCACCGACGCCCCGCGGCTGCCGATCGCGGTGCACTCGCCGGGATTCGTCGCGGAGACCGACGAGAAGGCCGCCGCCCTGGCGCTGCCGCACTGGTTGGTCAACCGCAACCAGATCGGGCGCGAGCGCGGATGGGGGGACGCGAGCGAGGCCGACTTCCACCGCGAGGTGCGGTCCGGGGCGATGTACGTCGGCTCGCCCGAGACCGTCGCGCAGAAGATCGCCGCGACCGTGCGCACGCTGGGGCTGGACCGCTTCGACCTCAAGTACGCCAGCGGGCCGACCCCGCACGAGCACCTCATGAACTCGATCGATCTCTACGGGCGCAAGGTCATCCCTCGTGTCCGGGAACTGCTGGCCGGGGCCGGATACGACCCCGGGGTGCCGCAGCAGGTGTCCCGCGGCTGACGGACCGGGTATTACCGTGGGGACATGCTCTTCGCGTTCTCCGTCGCACCCACCACGACCGCGGACGATTCAGCGTCCATGAGCGAGGCCGTCGCCGAGGCGGTCCGGGTGGTCCGCGCCTCCGGGCTGCCCCACGAGACCACGTCGATGTTCACCACCATCGAGGGCGACTGGGACGAGGTCATGCCCGTCATCCGCGCCGCCACCGACGCCGTGCTGGCGGTGTCCCCGCGGGTGAGCCTGGTCCTCAAGGCCGACCTGAGGCCCGGCCGCTCAGGTGAGTTGCGCGGAAAGGTGGACAGGGTGGAGCACCGCATGCGACACGGCCTGGCGGCGGATCCCGGGGGAGGGGAGAGGGGCGACGACGACGAGGCGGTCGCCCCGTGAGCTCCCGCGTCCCCTCGGATCACCCGCGCAGCGACTCCACTGTGGACGATTCCGGATCCGCCGCCGGGTCCGGTGCGCACCGCCCCGGCCCGCGCGGTCCGCAGACCCTCGCGTACGTGCTGGCCACCACGCTCGGGGGGATCGGCGCGCTCGTGGTGGCGACGGTCGAACTCGTCTCCCCCGAGGCCGGGACATTCGATGTCCTGCTGTGGAGCGCGCTGGCGGTGTTGC
>NZ_JAALDV010000429.1:16274-18252 GCF_014145045.1 Dietzia sp. DQ12-76 | reverse complement strand
CGCTCTCCCCCCGCGCGCCCGTCCCCGAGGATCCGCGCGGCGTCGCCCTCGATGCCGACCTGACCGGGTGGTTACGGAACGGCGGTCCGCTCCCGGATCCCGGGGACGCGGTGGCGCAGGCGGTGGGGTGGTGGAGCAGGCCCGCGTGGCTCGAGCTCTCCGGGCTGGTGGGGCACCGGGCGGCCGTGGAGTCGATCTCGTGGGCCCCCTTCGGGGTGGGGTACCACGGTGCTCGATGGGCCTTGTCGTTGTCGGACTCCGCGGCGGCGGGGGACCAGGAGTGAGCGGCCCAGCACCGGTCGCCGTGGTGGGGCCGACCGGGACCGGGAAGTCCGAACTCGCCCTCGATCTGGCGGAGCGGCTGGGCGGCGAGGTGATCAACTGCGACGCCATGCAGCAGTACCGGGGCATGGACATCGGCACCGCGAAGCTGCCGCTGTCCCTCCGGCGCGGGATCCCGCACCACAGGCTCGACGTGCTCGACGTGACGCAGACCGCGAGCGTCGCCGACTTCCGTCGCGAGGCCGAACGCGAGGTCGCCGAGATCCGGCGACGCGGGCGCGTACCGATCCTGTGCGGGGGGTCGATGATGTACATCCAGGCACTGGTCGACGACTGGGCCATCCCGGACACCGACCCGCAGGTCCGGGCCTCCTACGAACGGCGCCTCGAGGAGATCGGGGTACAGGCGTTGCACGCCGAGCTCGGCCGCGTGGACCCCGAGGCCGCGCGGTCCATCCTGCCGACTGATCCCCGCCGGACGGTGCGGGCACTGGAGGTGATCGAACTGACCGGGAAGCCGTTCTCCGCCTCCAGGCCGACGATCGGCGACCCCCGGTGGGGCACACGCCTGCTCGGCCTCCGCTGCGCGCTCGGAGAACTGGATGAACGGCTGGAGGCGCGTACCGTCCGGATGTTCGATGACGGGCTGGTCGCGGAGGTGCGAGGACTCGTCGGACTCGGACTGCTCGAGGGCGTGACGGCCCGTCGGGCGATCGGGTATGCGCAGGTACTCGACGAGATGGACGACGACCTGGCGATCGACGAGGGGGGAGTGGCCCGCGCCCGCGAGCGGACGGTGATCGGCACCCGACGCTACGTCCGCAGGCAGCGGTCCTGGTTCGGGCGTGATCACCGCATCAGGTGGATCGACACCGACACCCGTCCGGTCGACGGGGCACCTGCCGGTGGTCGGACGCCCCTGGACGCCGCGCTCGAGATCCTGGACGGGGTGCAGCGGTGAGCTCACCGAACGCTGGTCGAGGACGTGTCCAGTCGGTGGACAGGGCGTTCGCCCTGCTCGACTCGCTGGCCCGCCGAGGCGGTCGCGCCACTCTCGGCGAACTGTGCGCTGATACCGGATTGGCCGCGGCGACCGTCCACCGACTCTGCGGGACCCTCGCCGAGACCGGTCATCTCCGTCGGGACACCCGCCGCGACTATCTGCTCGGCCCCCGGTTGCAGCGGATCGGTGAGGTGGCGGCACAGGCGACGCGGTCGTGGGCGACACCGGTCCTCGAGGCCGTCGTCGAGGGGACCGGCGAGACCGCCAACCTCGCCGTCCGCGACGGGGACGGCGTGGTGTACCTCGCCCAGGTACCGTCACCGCATTCGATGCGGATGTTCACCGAGGTGGGACGCCGGGTGCACGTGCACTGCACGGCGGTGGGCAAGGCGTTGGCCGCCCGAGACCACGACGACGAGGTCCGCGCGATGCTCGCGAGGACCGGTATGCCCGGGTACACGGACTCCACGATCGTCGAGCCGGACACCCTGATCGAGGAACTCGAGCGCATCCGGCGCGTGGGATTCGCCACGGACGAGTCGGAACAAGAAGAGGGGGTCCGCTGCGTCGCGATCACGGTCGGGGCGGGCGCCGCCGCGGTCGCCGTGTCCGCGTCGGGTCCCGAGGCGAGGTTCACCGAAGAGCGCCGCGACGCCGCGGTGGACATCCTGAGGGCCGCGGTGGCCCACCTGC
>NZ_JAALDV010000429.1:0-16211 GCF_014145045.1 Dietzia sp. DQ12-76 | reverse complement strand
GGTCGCGGGACCCGCTACCCGGGGGTGCGGGTGGCGGGTCCCGCGAGATGCCGGGTGGGAACCGGTCTACAGCCCGTTGGCCGCCTTGAACTCGCGACGGCGGCGGTGCAGGATCGGCTCGGTGTAGCCCGACGGTTGGCGGGTCCCCTCGAGGATGAGCTCGCGGGCCGCCTGCCAGGCGATCGAGGATTCGACGTCCGGCGCCATGTTCCGGTACGCCTCGTCACCGGCGTTCTGCCCGTCGACGATCTCGGCCATCCGTCGGAGCGAGTCCTCGACGTCGTCCGCCGTGATGATGTCGTGGCGGATCCAGTTGGCCAGCATCTGCGAGGAGATCCGCAGGGTGGCGCGGTCCTCCATGAGGTTGACGTCGTGGATGTCCGGCACCTTCGAGACACCGATTCCCTGCTCGACCCAGCGGACCACGTAGCCGAGGATGGTCTGACACGAGTTGTCGACCTCCTCCTTCTTCTCGGCGTCCGACCAGGTGGTGTCCGGTGCGAGCGGCACCGTGAGGATGTCGTCGACACTCGCGCGGGCGCCGCCGGCGAGCAGCTCCTCCTGGCGGGCCATCACGTTGACCCGGTGGTAGTGGGTGGCGTGCAGCGTGGCGCCTGTCGGGGAGGGCACCCACGCGGTGTTCGCGCCGGCGCGGGGCTGACCGATCTTCTCGGCGAGCATCTCCGCCATGAGGTCGGTCTTGGCCCACATGCCCTTCCCGATCTGCGCTCGGCCGCGGAGTCCGCACGCGAGACCGGTGTCGACGTTGAAGTCCTCGTAGGCGGTCATCCACCGGGCGGACTTCATCTCGCCCTTGCGGATCATCGGCCCGGCCTCCATGGAGGTGTGGATCTCGTCGCCCGTCCGGTCGAGGAATCCGGTGTTGATAAAGACGACGCGCTCCGTGGCCTCGGCGATGCAGGCCGCGAGATTGACCGAGGTGCGGCGCTCCTCGTCCATGATCCCCACCTTGAGGGTGTTCGCCGGCAGGCCGAGGAGTTGCTCGACCCGGCTGAACAGCTCGGTGGTGAACGCGACCTCGTCGGGTCCGTGTTGCTTGGGCTTGACGATGTAGATCGACCCGTGCCGGCTGTTCCCGCGCTCGTTGCCCTCGGCGATCCCGTGCATCCCCGCCAGGGAGGTGATGAGAGCGTCGAGTATCCCCTCCGGCAGCTCATTGCCGTCGGCGTCGAGAACCGCCGGGTTGGTCATCAGGTGACCGACGTTGCGCACGAAGAGCATGGAGCGGCCGTGGAGCCTGACCTCGCCCGCGCCGTCGGGAGCGGTGAAGACCCGGTCGTCGTTCAGGACACGGGTGAAGGTCTTGTCGCCCTTGGTGATCTCCTCGGACAGATCACCCTTCATGAGGCCCAGCCAGTTGCGGTATCCCAGGGTCTTGTCCCGGGCGTCGACGGCGGCGACGGAGTCCTCGAAGTCCATGATGGTGGAGACGGCGGACTCCAGGACGACGTCCTTGACGCCCGCGGAGTCCGTGGAACCGATCGGGGAGTCCGGGTCGATCTGGATCTCGATGTGCAGCCCGTTGTTGCAGAGCAGGACGGACGACGGGGAGGCGGCCTGACCGAGGTACCCCACGAACTTCTCCGGGGCCTTCAGGCCGGTGGTCGATCCGTCGGCGACGGTCACCTGGAGACTGCCGTCGACGACGGCGTATCCGGTGGAGCCCACATGGCTGCCCGACGCCAGCGGAACGGCGTCGTCCAGGAACTCGCGGGCCCAGGCGATCACCTTGTCGCCGCGGACCTTGTTGTACCCCGTGCCCTGTTCCGCCCCGTCCGACTCCGGAATCGCGTCGGTGCCGTAGAGCGCGTCGTAGAGCGATCCCCACCGGGCGTTGCCGGCGTTGATCGCGAAGCGGGCGTTCATGACCGGGACGACGAGCTGGGGTCCGGCGACGGTCGCGATCTCCGCGTCGACGTTCTCCGTGGTGACGGAGACGGAATCCGGCTCGGGCACCAGGTAGCCGATGTCCCGCAGGAACTGCGTGTACGCGCGCTGGTCGATCGGGGCCGGGTTCTCGTGATGCCAGGCGTCGATCTTGGACTGCAACGCGTCGCGGGTCTCGAGCAGTTCACGGTTGCGGGGGGCCAGATCCGTGAAGATCTCGGAGGCACCCGCCCAGAACGCGTCGGGATCGACCCCGGTGCCGGGGATCGCCTCGGTGTTGACGAAGTCGTAGAGGACCTCGTCGACCTGAATACCGCCGACAGTGATGCGTTCGGACATCGATGCTCTCCTCACATAGGGACCGTTCTGCAGACGACTCTAGTGCTCACGAGCCCTGTGATCATCCGACTTTTCCGCAGGGTGGAACGGGGTGCCGGGGTCGCTAGACTCGGATGCCATGACCTCCACGCCTGTGACCGCACCGTCCGAGGGACTGTCCTTCATCAAGGGTCACGGAACTCTCAACGACTTCGTGATCCTGCCCGACGACCGGGCGGAACTGGGGCTCGACGAGGACCTGGTGAGGGCGTTGTGCGACAGGCGGGGCGGACTCGGCGCGGACGGGGTACTCCGGATCGCCACGGCCGGTGCCCTGGTCGACCGGGGCGTCCTCCCCGCTCTGCCGGACGGCGTCGATGCCGTGGACTGGTTCATGGACTACCGGAACGCGGACGGTTCGATCGCGGAGATGTGCGGCAACGGCGTGAGGGTGTTCGCCCACGCCCTCGTCGCGACCGGCCGTGCCGGGGTCGGCCGGATCGCCGTCGGCACCCGGTCCGGTCCCCGTCCCGCCGACATCCTCCACCACGACGACACCCACGCCATGGTCCGTGTGGACATGGGTGAACCCGTGCTCCTCGGGGTGTCCTCGGCGGAACTCGCCGGACGCGTGTACGCGGGCCTCGCCGTGGACATGGGCAACCCCCACCTCGCGTGCGTGGTCCCGGGTCTGGGGGCCGCGGGGTTACGCGACCTACCGGTGCACGAGGCGCCGGTCTACGACACCGCGTTCTTCGGCGAGGGGGTCAACGTGGAGTTCGCCACCCCGCTGGTGGACGGACGGGTGTCGATGCGCGTCCATGAGCGGGGATCGGGGGAGACGTTGTCCTGCGGCACCGGCATCGTCGCCACCGCCGTCGCGGCTCTGGCCGACGCCGGAGAGGCCACGGGCGAGGTCCTGGTCTCCGTCCCCGGGGGCGAGGTCGGGGTGACCCTGACCGGTTCCGGTTCGACCCTCACCGGACCGTCCGAGCTCGTCGCGCACGGGTGGTACACAGGGTGACGCCCGGCTCCGTTCGCGGAGGCGTCGTGGACGCATCTGTGAGATGATGCTGGTGGATGACTATCGATGACGCCGCCCCTGACCGGGCCACACGAGACCATGACCCTTCGGTCGGAGACTTCCAGCTCGAGGAGCGCTCGTCGCTGCGCCGAGTCGTCGGCCTGTCGACCGAGCTCCAGGATGTCAACGACGCGGAGTACCGCAAGCTCCGTCTGGAGCGTGTCGTCCTGGTCGGGGTCTGGACCGAGGGCACGTCAGCGCAGGCGGAGGCCGCCATGGCCGAGCTGGCCCAGCTCGCCGAGACCGCGGGCTCGGAGGTCTGCGATGCGTTGATCCAGCGGCGCGACAAGCCGGACCCCGCCACCTACATCGGTTCCGGTAAGGCCAGGACCCTCAAGGACGTCATCGCCGCGACGGGCGCGGACACGGTGATCTGCGACGGTGAACTGACACCCGGCCAGCTCATCGCCCTCGAGAAGGTGGTCAACGTCAAGGTGATCGACCGCACCGCCCTGATCCTCGACATCTTCGCCCAGCACGCCACCAGTCGTGAGGGCAAGGCCCAGGTCTCGCTTGCGCAGATGGAGTACATGCTCCCGCGGCTGCGCGGCTGGGGCGAGGCGCTCTCCCGGCAGGCCGGCGGCAGGGCGGGGAGCAACGGTGGCGTCGGGCTCCGTGGCCCCGGTGAGACGAAGATCGAGACCGACCGCCGTCGGATCAGGGAGCGCACCGCCAGACTCCGCCGGGAGATCAAGGGCATGAAGCAGGCGCGCGACACCAAGCGTCATCGACGGCGCGCGACCCCGGTGCCGTCGATCGCCATCGCCGGGTACACCAACGCCGGCAAGTCGAGTCTGCTCAACCGACTGACGGGCGCGGGAGTGCTGGTCCAGAACGCACTGTTCGCGACCCTGGACCCGACGACCCGGCGCGCCGAGCTCCCCGATGGGCGAGTGGTGGTCTTCACCGACACCGTCGGATTCGTCCGGCACCTCCCGACGCAGCTCGTCGAGGCGTTCCGGTCGACGTTGGAAGAGGTCGTCGATTCCGAGCTCCTCCTGCACGTGGTGGACGGATCTGACACGTTCCCGTTGCGCCAGATCGACGCCGTCCGGACAGTCATCAACGACGTCGTGGAGGAGCAGCACGCCGAGAGGCCCCGCGAACTCGTGGTGATCAACAAGATCGATGTGGCCGACCACGTCGTGCTGACGGAGCTGCACCACGCGCTACCGGACGCGGTGTTCGTGTCGGCGGCGACGGGTCAGGGTGTCGACGAACTCCTCGAGAGGATCATGGGGGTGGTCGCCTCGGGGGACACGCGGGTCACGCTCGAGATCCCCTTCACGAGGGGAGACGTGGTCTCCCGTGTCCACGCGGAGGGCGCTGTGGTCGCCGAGGATCACACGAAGGACGGAACCCGGATAGAGGTTCGACTCCCCGCCTCAGTGGCGGGAGAACTCGACGAGTATCGCGTCCCCGACCGGCGTGACGGGGTCGCCTGACCAGAGCGCCGTGAGGGTCCGATCTGCCCTGACCCACGTCGCGATCGTGGTTCCCGCCTCGGCCGGGTGAGGTCAGGCGACGCACCATCGGCACAGGCTCAGAGCTTGCGGAAGACGGTCACGACCTTCCCGAGGATCGTCGCGTGCTCTCCGGGGATGGGACGGAACGAGGGGTTGTGGGGCAGGAGCCAGACCCCGGTCGAATCCCTGCGGAACGTCTTGACCGTGGCCTCGCCGTCGATCATCGCCGCCACGATCTCGCCGTTGTCGGCGACATTCTGCCGACGGACCACCACATAGTCGCCGTCACAGATCGCGGCGTCGATCATCGATTCGCCGACAACCCTGAGCATGAACAGGTCTCCTGATCCCACCAGGTCGGAGGGCAGGGGGAATACCTCCTCCACAGCCTGCTCGGCGAGGATCGGACCGCCGGCCGCGATCCGCCCCAGGACCGGGACGTAGACCGGTTCGACGGCTCCGCCGGGCCGTACGTCCTCCTGCGCGGGTGCACGTCGCCCCCGCGATCGCTGACCGGGGACGCCGTGGACGTCGACCGCCCGCGGCTTGTGGGGGTCGCGGGTCAGGAAGCCCTTCTTCTCCAGGGTCCGCAGCTGATGGGCCACGGAGGAGGTGGACTGTAGGCCGACCGCATCACCGATCTCCCGGATGCTCGGCGGATAACCCCTCTCCTTGACGGTGTCGTGGATGTGCAACAGCACGCTCTTCTGGCGTGTCGTCAGGGCCTCGAAGTCTGGTTTGGGCATGCGGCGGTCCCTTCAGCGAATGGGTGTTCGACGTCTCTTTCTGTGTACACCCTACGTCGGACCGGGCGGGGGCGCCACACAGGTGTTCGAAGAATTTGCGCGCAGGTGTCGACTCTGTCGGACCCGCGTGATACAACTCTAGGCACGTTCGGGTTCGAACAGATGTGCACAACGAGTCACACGAGTGTGCGAATCCGGTTCGCACGGAGTGTCGAGTGGGGAGTGGTCATGACCGTCCTGGAAATGCAGCAACGATCGCGTCCGTCCATCCCGTGGACGGAGGTGTGTGCGACCGCGCACGACCGGTTCGATTCACCCAGGGAGGGGACGCGCGTCCCTGCCGAGGTCCCGTCCGTCACCCGCACCCTCGACCGTGGCCGGAAGGTGCCCACGCGGTCGGTGGCACCCGGTCGCCGGGTGAGCGTGCGGACGGCGTCCACGGGTCAGGTCAGGGCGTGCGGGGTGGAGGCGAGACCGGCTGCACCGGTGGTGGACGACGTGCCGACCTGGGCGCTGGTGGTCGGCGGTATCGTCTTCGGAATCCTGATGCTGTTGGCGTTGGCCCTCGTGGGCGGGCCCGCCTACGCGTGACCCACGGCATCGCCTTCTAGAATGGTCCCGGGACGGCGGCCCGTCGCCCTCGCACCGCTGTCGGCTCCGGCCGGTGGACCGGTTCGGACCAGGTCGACGAATGGCGAAGCTGGAATGTACTGCCCCATATGTCACCACGAGGACTCTCGGGTGATCGATTCGCGGTCGGTCGACGAGGGGCAGGCGATACGGCGTCGACGCGAGTGCCCCGAATGCGGACACCGGTTCACCACCCTTGAGACACCGCTGTTGACCGTCCTCAAACGCAACGGCGTGACGGAACGTTTCAGTCGGGACAAAGTGGTCCGCGGCGTGCGCCGCGCCTGCCAGGGGAGGTCGGTCGACGAGGACGCGCTCCGGCGGCTCGCTCAGCAGGTCGAGGATGCGGTCAGGGCCGGCGGGGCGTCCGAGGTTCCCGCTCATGAGATCGGACTGGCCATCCTGGGACCTCTCCAGGATCTCGACGAGGTCGCCTATCTGCGCTTCGCCTCCGTGTACAAGCAGTTCAGTTCCGCAGCAGACTTCGAGCGCGAGATCATCGCACTCAGAGAGCGCCACGCCGCTCACCGGTGAGCGTGGGTTCTTCGTCGTAGCGACGAGCGCGGGCCCGCCGCGCTGAGCCCCGTTCCGCGGCAGTGATCTACTCTCAGACCATGCTCCGGGTGGTTGCGAGCGCGTCACTGTTGGTGCCGTTCGTCGTGAGCGCCTGGCTGGTCATCGGGCCTCACCACCCGGTATTCCCGTGGGCGTTCTCGGCCGGTGTCCTCGGGATCCTGGGCGTTATGGGCCCCGTGCCCGAAGCGATGATCCCGAGGTGGGTGACCGCTACGACGCAGCGGACGATCCACCGCGCCCGCTTGTTCGGTATCCCCTCCGTACTCCGTGCGCTGGATCGGGTCGGATGGAATCGCGCTCTCGGGCGACGCGTCAACTCGTGCCATGGTCGGACTGGGTTGGTGGAGATTCGCGCCAGGGCCACGCAGAGCCTGGTCGCCCACGGGGTGGGCGCGGGGATCCACGCTGCGGTGGCCATCCCACTCGTGTTCGCCGGCGCCTGGCGGAGCGCGGTGATCGTGGTGGTACTCGGTGTCGGCGTGCACCTTGTTCCCGTCGCGATGCAACGGTACGTGCTGGCGAGGGAGGATCGGGTGGACCGAGTGATTCAGGCCCGCGGGGCTGGGCGAACCCCGGATTCGTGAGCGCGAGGTAGCGAGGCGGGCGTCGTGGGCTCACCTCCCGGTCCGGCGGGAGAGAGCGGCGGTCACCGCCTTCTCGATCCTCTCGGCGGAGACAGGGCGCGAGGTGCCCAGGGACTGTGCGAAGAGTCCGACGCGATACTCCGCCAGCATCCATCGCAGATCCCGGGACGTCCTCGCCCCACCCGGTCGCCCGCGCAGTGCCGCCGTCGCCTGTGCCACGGTCGCCTCCGACTCCTCGAGCCGTGCGGTGAGCTCCCGATACCTCGCCGGTGACTTCTCCGCCAGGTCGAGCCTGAGGTCGATCGCTCTCACATGACGCTCCAGTTGCGGCAGGACCTCGACGGGGTGACGCGCGAGGAATCCCTTGCCCACGAGGAAGTCCAGCGCGGGCCGGACGTCGTCTGCGACGTCACGCGGGGCCTGCTCTAACCGCGCCGTCACCGATCGCGCGGCGACCAGCGCCGGGAGAGCGGCGGTGATCGACGCCGAGACGGCGCCCGGCGCTTCGGCCCTGGCCCGCGCACGCAGTTCCTCGAACTCCTGCACGGTGAGTACCGGCACCCCCTGACGTGTGGCGAGCATCCGTCCACACGCGGCCAGGGCCGCGTCCGAGACCAGTCCGTCGGCGCCGCCGTGGGGATACTGGGTGAGCGCGAGGCGCTGCTCCACCGGACGGCCCCGGAGTATCGCCGCCGCGGTGATCACATCCTTCGAGATCATCGTCAACACGGCCGCGGCCTGAGCGGCCCTCCTCTCCTCCTCGGTGGCGCACGCGATCCGGTGGAGGCCGTCCGGGCGCACCTGCAGCGCCGGATAGACCGTCACCTCGACACCGTCGACCGTCCCGCTGATCGAGGTCTCCAGGTCCCCGATCGTGTCCGCGGTCCAGGCCCGATGGGGCCCGTCGTCGGGGACGAGTCGCGAGTTGAGCGTGGCTCGGACCTTCTCCACCAGGCGGCTGCGCAGGGCGGCGAGATCGGTACCCGAGGCCACCACCTCGTCGCCGTCGACGACCTCGAAGCGCATGCGCAGATGGCCGGGGAGGTGTTCCGGATGGAATTCGCGGGGATCGACGGTCGTCCCGATCCTGGCCGAGAGCGCCCCGGCGAGAGCCACCGGGAGAGGAGCCGAGCGCGGGGTGAGATCTCCGGCCAGCAGCTGTGCGTATTCGGCGGGAGGGGAGCACAGACGCCGTAGGTACTTGGGCAGAGTTCGCAGCATCTCGGTGTACAACTCCTCCCGAAGGCCGGGGACCAGCCACTCGAAACCGGAGGCCGCGACCGAGGACAACTGGGGGAGAGGGATCCGCACGGTGATGCCATCGGAGTCGACACCAGGGTCGAACGCGTACCTGAGCTCGAAATCCCGCTCACCCTGCTTCCAGATCGGCGGGAACTCGGAGGCGGCCGGAGCGGTGTCCGAGGTGCGGATCCGCTCGGGCGTCAGTCGTAGACGGTCCGGATCCTTGCGGCCCTGCTTCTTCCACCACGACTCCAGGTGGCGCCCGGAGGTGATGTCGGTGGGGAGTCGCTCGAGGTAGAACTCGACCACCGCGTCGTCATCGATGACCAGGCCCCGGCGCCTGCTCCGGGTCTCCAGTTCGCGCGCCTGCTCCACCGCCGCGGCGTTCTCGGTGATCACCGGGATGCGGGTTGACCACCGGCCCTCCACGATGCCGTGCCGGACCAGCATCTCCCGGGCGAGCGGTGCATCGACCCGGGACAGGAGGATGCGGCGCGATTCGACGACGGGCAGACCCAGGAGGAGAACCTTCTCGTAGGCCATCGCGGCGCCCTGGGCGTCGGACCAGTGCGGCTCGGAGTACTGGGACCGGACCAGGTGCGCCCCGAGGGTTTCGATCCACGCCGGGTCGATGCGCGCGACATCACGGGCCCACAGCCTGGACGTCTCCACCAGCTCGGAGGCCATGACCCAGCGCGGTGGTCTGCGGGCGAGATCGGAACCGGGGAACACCTGGAAGCGGATGCCGCGGGTGCCGCGGAACTCCCTGGTGTCCTCGTCTTTCATCCCGACGTTGGTGAGCAGGCCGGACAGGATCGCCTTGTGGAGGTCGTCCTCCGCGGCGTGGCCGGACGGCGGATGCCAACCCCGGTCCCGGCACATGCTGGTCAACTGGGCGGTGAGGTCTTGCCATTCCCGGATCCGCAACCAGTGCAGATACTCGGCCTTGCACATCTTGCGGAACGCGCTGCCAGAGAGTTCGCGGCGCTGTTCCGTGAGGTAGCGCCACAGGTTGAGGTAACCCAGGAAGTCCGAGGACTTGTCGGCGAACCGACGGTGGAACTGGTCCGCCTTGTCTCGGTCCTCGGCGGGTCGCTCCCGCACGTCCTGAACCGTCAGCGCCGCCACCACCACCAGGACGTCCCCCAGCGCGCGGTTGCGGTGGCCCTCCACCACCATCCGCGCCAGACGGGGATCGAGGGGGAGGGACGCCATGTCGCGACCCACCCTCGTCAGGTGCGGGCGCCCGTCGTCGTCGATCCGGAGCGCACCGAGTTCGGTGAGCAGCGTCATCCCGTCCCGGACGGCCTTGCGGTCGGGTGGTTCGACGAACGGGAAATCGTCCACGGCGCCCAGGTCGAGATCGGCCATCGACAGGATGACCGACGCCAGATTGGTGCGCAGGATCTCCGGGTCGGTGAACTGCGGCCGGGAGTCGAAGTCATCCTCCGAGTACAGGCGGATGCAGATGCCGTCGGCGACGCGGCCACAACGGCCGGCGCGCTGCGCGGCGGAGGCCTGTGAGATGGGTTCGATCGGCAGTCGCTGGACCTTGGTGCGTGTCGAATAGCGGGAGATCCGCGCGAGGCCGGTGTCCACGACGTAGCGGATTCCCGGAACCGTCACCGAGGTCTCCGCGATGTTGGTCGACAGGACGACGCGCCGGGTCGAGTGCTGACGGAACGCCCGTTGCTGCTCGGCGGCGGTGAGCCGGGCGAAGAGAGGGAAGATCTCCGTTGCCTTGAACCTCCGGCCCCGGAGCACCTCCTCGGCGTCGCGGATCTCGCGCTCGCCGGACAGAAACACGAGGACGTCGCCATCCCCTTCGGCGAGGAGTTCGCCCACGGCGTCGGCGAGCGCGTCCAGGGGATCCAGGTCGACGGTGCGGTCCGCGTGGTCGACCCGGAGCGGCCGGTACCGGATCTCCACCGGGAACGTGCGACCGGAGACCTCGATGACAGGGGCGGGCCGGCCCGCCGCATCCGCGAAGTGGCGCGCGAAGCGGTCCGGGTCGATCGTGGCGGAGGTGATGATGACCTTGAGGTCCGGTCGGCGGGGCAGGATCTGCCGGAGGTAGCCCACCAGGAAGTCGATGTTGAGACTGCGCTCGTGCGCCTCGTCGATGATGATCGTGTCGTAGGCGCGCAGCAGCCGGTCCCTCCGGATCTCGGCGAGCAGAATGCCGTCGGTCATGAGTTTGACGGCCGTGTCGGCGCCGGTGCGGTCGTCGAATCGCACGGCGGAACCGACCAGGTGGCCGGGCTCCGCTCCGAGCTCCTGGGCGATGCGTTCGGCGACCGTCCGGGCCGCCAGACGGCGGGGCTGGGTGTGTCCGATCATCCCACGCACGCCTCGGCCGAGTTCCAGACAGATCTTGGGGATCTGGGTGGTCTTGCCGGACCCGGTCTCCCCGGCGATCACCACGACCTGGTGGTCGCGGATCGCCGCCGCGATCTCGTCCTTGCGGGCGCTGACCGGGAGGTGCTCGGGGTACTCCGGTGTCGGGATCGACCCGGCGCGCCGACGCAGTCGTTCGGCGGCGTCGTCGATCCTCCTGCCCAGGTCGGCCACCTGGTCCGCGCGCGCCTTCCGGATCCTCGACCGGAGCCGGTGCGCGTCGAGGATGCCGACGTCATCGAGTCGGACGAGCAGATCGTGCCGGGCCCGGCGCAGGTCGGGGGCGGGCTCGGAGGACGTCGTCATGGTGTACACCAGCGTATCGCCAACCGGTGACCGCACCGATCCGGGTGTCAGCCCGATGAGCCGTCCCGGCGCGACTGGAGGCGGGTGTAGCGCTGGTGGAGTCGCTCCCGGATCTCGTCGGGCTCGTAGGCCTGCCGCCGGCGTTCGGTCCGCGCGGCGAGGATGCCTGTGGCCGCCACGCCGACCACTCCGGCGGCGCCGACCACCTTGAACCACTGCCGTCCGCGGGGTGCCATGGTCCAAGGGTAGGTCCTACGGCCGCGTCACCTGGCAGGATCGCGGCATGAGCCTCGACACCGTCCCGCTCGCCGCCGCAGCCCACCGCACCCGGACCGGGGACCTCTGGCTCTTCCGTGGGCGCACGACCGCCGACAGGCTCATTCAGACCCTGACCAACTCCCCCGTGAACCACGTGGGGGTGGCGGTGGTTCTCGACGATCTACCGCCGCTCCTCTGGCACGCCGAGATGGGTCGCGCGCTGACGGACGTCTGGACGGGTCGCAGGCAACGCGGCGTCCAACTGCACGATCTCGAGGCGGCGGTGCGTCAGTGGACCGGGCCGTACGGACAACGTGCATGGTTCCGGCAGATCAGCCCGGAGACCGGTGAGGCGCAGGAGGACGCGGTACTGGAGACGATCGCCCGCCTGAACGGTGTGTCGTTCCCCTCCGCGGGGCGCCTGACCGCCCGGTGGGCCCGGGGTCGGTGGGCAGCTCGGGGACGGCGCCGATCCGTCCGCGACGCCGGCACGGGGCCCGGGTCCGGAGGGGACGGTGAGGCCGGTGCCCAGGGGAGGCGGGGCATCGGTCTCCCGTGGCGCAGAACCGTCGACACCGGGCCGGTACTGCGCATGGAGGCCGCCTATTGCGCCGAGGTCGTCGGGATGACACTCGAGGCGATGGGCGTCCTGCTGCCGGCCGGTGATGCCAGTTGGTACGACCCCGGACGGTTCTGGAGCGGAGACGCACTGCCCCTCGCGCCGGGGTGGGACTACGGGCGGGAGGTCGCGGTCACCGTTCCCGCAGACGCGGACCGCGGGTACTGACCAGCGCGCCCGGACGCGGCTGCCGGGCGGGACGCTCGAGCGGGAGTCAACGGGTGTCAGCCGCCGAGGATCGCGATGCTCAGATCCTCCTCGGCCGTCTCGGGGGCCACGACGAGCAGTTCGTCACCGGGCTCGAACGGGACGTCGGGTTCGGGAGTGATCACCCTGCCTCCCCGGAGGACGGCCACCAGCGCCGCGTCGCGGGGGAGCCGGACGCGGGAGACGGGCCTGCCCGCGAGGGGGGTCTGGTCCGGCAGCGTCACGCTCACCAGGTTGACACCGCCGCGACGCAGGGTCATCAGCCGCACGACGTCACCGACGGCGACGGCCTCCTCGACCACCGAAACCATGAGCCGGGGCGTCGAGACGGCCACGTCGACCCCCCAGCGGTCGTCGAACAGCCACTCGTTCCGCGGGTCGTTGACGCGGGCGACCACCCGGGGCACGGCGAACTCCGTCTTGGCCAGCAGGCTCACGACCAGGTTCACCTTGTCGTCGCCGGTGGCAGCGACCACCACGTCGGACTCCTCGGCCCGGAGCCGTTCGAGGAAGCTGAGCTCGCACGCGTCCCCCACGAGTTGCCGGGCACCGGTGACCGAGTCGCGGTCGAACACGGCCGGGCGTCGGTCGACGAGCGTCACGTGGTGGTCATTGGCCAGGAGCTCGCGGGCGATGGATCGCCCCACCACGCCTGCGCCGGCCACCAGCACCCGCATGGTGGAGGCATGGAACGTGCGGGTGGAGGCGCGGTCCAACAGGCCCGCGCCGTCCGCGTAGTCGGGGACCGGGTCTCCGCCGACGGGCCGGTCAGTCATCAGTTGGTCCTCGCTTCACGATGTCGTCGAGATCGTCCACCACGGCGGAGGGCACGGCCAGGTGGATCAGGTCCTCCGCCTGCGCGAGAGTGCCGCCATCGGGGACCCGGCATTCGCCGAAACGGGTGAGGGCGACCGCGGTGCCACCGACGGTCCCGGCCAGGGAGGCGAGGGTGGCCCCGACCCACACCGGGGGAGGGACCACCGCGACAAGCGAGACCTCACCGGTCTGATCGCGCCAGACCACCGGGCTCGAACCGGACGTGATGTATCTGATGAGGCGGCCGGTCGCCCAGGGGACCGTCGCGACGGTGGGGATGCCCAACCTCTCGTAGACCTCGGCGCGTCCGGCGTCGTAGATCCTGGCGATCACCCGCTCGACGCCGTAGGTTTCGCGGGCCACCCTCGCGGCGATGATGTTCGAGTTGTCCCCGGAGGAGACCGCCGCGAACGCGTCGGCGCCGTGGAGCCCGGCGTCCACGAGGACCTCGCGGTCGAAGCCGAGTCCGGTGACGGTGCGGCCGCCGAACCGCTCGGGCAACCTTGCGAACGCCGCGGGGTCCCGGTCGATCACGACCACCTCGTGACCGTCCTCGTCGAGTTCGGTCGCCAGCTCCGCCCCGACCCGCCCACAGCCCATGATGATGACCCTCATGGTGAGTACCGCTCCTCACGGTCCGCGACGCGCGGACCCGTGGGATCACGCTACTCCCGTCGGCAGAACTGTCCCTGCGGCACGCGGAGCCCTACGATGTGTCGGTGTCCAGGATCTCCCGGGTGTCCGTCGGAACCAAGCGCCTGTTGCTGGGGCGTCCTTTCCGCAGCGACACCTCAGGGGACTCGCCGTTGCGCAAGCGGATCGCACTGCCGGTCTTCGCCTCGGATGCGTTGTCCTCCGTCGCCTACGCCCCCGAGGAGATCTTCCTCATCCTGTCGTTGGCCGGGATGTCGGCCCTCGTCTTCACCCCGTGGGTCGGCCTCGCGGTGGCGGTCGTCATGGTGGTCGTGATCGCCTGTTATCGACAGAACGTCCGCGCCTATCCGTCCGGCGACGGTGACTACGAGGTCGCCACCGTGAACCTCGGGCCCAACGCCGGACTGGGCGTCGGCGCGGCCCTGCTCATCGACTACGTCCTCACCGTGGCGGTGTCGATCTCGGCGGCGGCCGCCAACATCGGCTCCGCCATCCCGTTCGTCTACTCGAACGAGGTCGTCTTCGCCGTCGTCGCGATCGTCCTGCTCACCGCGATCAACCTCCGGGGCATCCGGGAGTCACGAGCGATGTTCGCGATCCCGGTCTACGCGTTCATGGCGGCCATGACCACACTGGTGGTGTGGGGCTTGTTCCAGGTGGACGTTCTGGATCGTGACCTGAGGGCGGAGTCCGCGGACTTCGAACTCGTCACGCCCGACGGGGTGGCCGTCGCCGGGCTCGCCCTCGCGTTCGTGGTGGCCAAGTCCTTCGCCTCGGGGTGTGCCGCGTTGACCGGAGTGGAAGCCATCCACAACGGCGTACCCGCGTTCCGCAGTCCCCGGGCCCGGAACGCCGCCACGACCCTGGTCATGCTCGGGGTGGTGTCGATCTCGTTCCTGCTCGGTCTGATCGTGTTGGCGAACAAACTCGGGGTCCAGATCGCGGAGGACCCGGCCGCCCAACTGATCGGCGCCCCGGAGGACTATCACCAGAAGACGATGATCGCGCAGCTGGCCGACCCCGTCTTCGCCGGACTCCCGGTCGCCTTCTACGTGATCATGACCATCACCACGCTCATCCTGGTGCTCGCGGCTAATACCGCGTTCAACGGATTCCCCGTGCTCGCCTCGGTCCTCGCGCGGGACAAGTACCTCCCGAGGCAGCTCGCCACGCGCGGCGACCGCCTCGCCTTCTCCAACGGGATCGTCCTGCTCGCCATCGCGGCGATCGTCCTCGTGGTGGCCTTCGACGCCCAGGTCACCGTGCTCATCCAGCTCTACATCGTGGGCGTCTTCGTGGCGTTCACCCTGAGCCAGCTCGGGATGGTCCGTCACTGGACACGGCGACTGGAGAGCGAAGAGGTCCCGGCGGTCCGACGTCGGGTGCAGCGCGCCCGCGCGGTCAACGGGGTCGGCTTCGTGCTCACCTCGGGTGTCCTGGTAATCGTCATGGGCACCAAGTTCTTCGCGGGCGCCTACATCGCGGTGCTGGCGATGCTTGCCGTGTTCGGGGTCATGAAGCTCATCAAGCGGCACTACGAGTCGGTCGCGCGTGAGCTCGAGGACTCCTCCTGGGAGGTCGTGCTCCCGAGCCGCACCCATTGCGTCGTGCTGGTGTCCAAGCTCCACCTGCCCACCCTCCGCGCGCTGGCCTACGCCCGGGCGACCAGACCGGACACCATCGAGGCACTGACGGTGAACATCGAGACCACGGAGACCCGGGTGCTGGTGCGGGAGTGGGAGCGCAGGCGCATCTCCGTACCGCTCAAGGTTGTGGAGTCCCCGTACCGGGAGATCAACCGACCGGTGGTCGACTACGTCAAGCGGCTGCGGGACCAGTCGCCCAGGGACGTGGTGATCGTGTACATCCCGGAGTACGTGGTGGGGCATTGGTGGGAACAGCTGCTGCACAACCAGAGCGCGCTGCGCCTGAAGACCCGTCTGCTATACGAGCGGGGCGTCATGGTGACCAGCGTTCCGTGGCAGCTGTCGTCGTCGGACGGCCGCGCGGAGCAGGCGCGTGACGAACCGATCATCGGGCGCTGGGGCGCGCCGGAGGACCGATGACGCCGGTGACCGGGACCGACTGGACGGGGCGTGTGCTGCGACTGCGCATCGAGGGTCCGGCGCAGGGTGGTGAGTTCGTGGCCCGGCACTCCGGACGAGTGGTGTTCTGCCGCGGCGGGATCACGGGGGAACTGGCCGAGGTGGTGATCGACGACGACCCCGGGCGGGCATTCTGCCGCGGAACCGTGACCCGCGTGCTCGAACCGTCACCCGACCGGATCGACCCCGTCTGTCCGGCGGCGGCGGCCGGTGCAGGGTGTTGCGACTGGAGCCACATCGGCCCGTCGGCCGCCCGGGAGTTCGCGGGAGTCGTCCTGGCCGACCAGGCCCGCCG
>NZ_JAALDV010000428.1:0-5456 GCF_014145045.1 Dietzia sp. DQ12-76 | reverse complement strand
GGCGACCGGACTCGATCGCGATGAACGCGGCGAGGGTCACCGCCAGCACGCCGTAGCCGACGAGCGCAGCCGAGGCGGTCCAGCCGGTTCGTGGCCCCTCGATCAGCAGGCCCACGGCCACGACGAGAAGCACGATGAGCAAGGCCTGCCCGGGCGCGTCGATCCGTCGGATGTGCTGCCCGCGCGATTCGGGGACCACGAGCGCCACCAGCACGAGGGCGAGCAGCACGACGGGGACGTTGATCCAGAACACCGCACGCCAGTCGAACGAGGAGATCAAGACCCCACCCGTGACAGGGCCGGCCGCCATGCTGAGCCCGAAGATCGCTCCCCAGATACCGATCGCCGTGGCCCGCTCGCGCGGGTCGGTCATCACGTTCACGACGATCGCCAGCGCGACCGGGGTCAGCATGGAGGCGCCGACGCCCTGGACGGCCCGCGCGGTGATGAGGACGCCGAGGGTCGGCGCGGACGCACACGCCAACGAGGCGATTCCGAACACCACCAGACCGGTCGTGAACACCCGGCGGCGGCCGACGCGGTCTGCCAGGGCGCCCGAGGTGATCAGCAGAGCCGCAAACACCACCGTGTAGGCGTCCACCACCCACGACAACCGGTCAGCTCCCACGCCGAGAGCCCCGCCGATCTCTCCCAGTCCGATGGTCACGATCGTGGTGTCCACTCCCACCAGGAACAGCGCGAAGCCGCACACCGCCACCACCGCCCACCGGCGGCGACTCGGTGCAACGGGAGCGGGGACAGACGTCTGGATCACGCGGACACCAGCCTTTCCACAGGGGAGATCGTTCGCGGTCAATGCTCGCGGGTCCCTGCCCGGTGCTCCCAGGACTTTTGCGGAATCTGCAAAGATGAGGAGGTGCACGCGGAGGTGTCGAGGATCATCGAGGCGATCGGACCCCGTCTGCGTGCCCTCAGGACCAGCCGCGGACTCACGCTGGGCGAGCTGGCGGAGCAGACCGGCCTGTCGGTCAGCGCCCTGTCCCGACTCGAGACCGGCCACCGACAACCGACCCTGGACCTGCTCATCCCGCTCGCTCGGGCTCACCGGGTGGCGCTCGACCGACTCATTGCCGCGCCCGCCACCCGCGACCCCCGGCTGCACCTCGAACCCCACCAGCACACCGGCGGTGGCGTGATCGTGCCTCTGACCCGCTACCCCGGACGGGTTCAGGTCTTCAAGCACATCGTCGGTCCCCGCGAACCCACCCTGACGTCCCACCCTGGCCACGCCTGGCTCTACGTGCTCGCCGGCACCCTTCGCCTGCTGCTCGACACCGACGAGCACCTCCTCGGCCCCGGGGAGACCGCCGAGTTCGATCCCCGCATCCCGCACTGGTTCGGCCCGGCCGATGACACCGCGGTGGAGATCCTGCACCTGTTCGGGCCGCACGGCGACCGAGCCGTCACCCGCGTCGATCGCACGACGCCGGACGACTCACGTCACCCGGTGGGCGACCTACCCGATCAGTCCCCCGACGCCACCCGCTCGTAGTGCGCCCGGCGCAGGGGCAGCGGGAGTTCGTTCACCGTGAGTTCGGAGGTCTCGAGCCACCGGATGAGTCCGTTGACCTCCGGGGTGGTCCGCACGGGCCCGATCGTCACCACGTGTCCTCGGGGCTCGCGGGTGACGCGATGGCACCGTTGCACTAGGACGACGGGGCCGTCCGCGTTCGACTCCCGTGCGGCCCCACACCTGCCGCCGAAGAGGCAGGTGGCGCGCGCCAGCACTCCGTGGGCAGAGCGGCCCACCGCCCGGCTCAGGGCCGAGAGCAGCGCGGACTCCCTCTCCCCGCCGCACGTGCCGCAGTACATCAGCGTGAAAGCGTTCTGCGGTCGGTCGCCGGGGTTCGGGCGAGGCGGGTTCTCCGGGTGATGGGACTTCGTCATCGTCTGCTCCTCTCATCCGTCCCGGCTGTCGACCGGGCGCGGGACCCGTTCCGGGCGGGACTCCTCTGGGCGGGGCTCTTCTGGGCGGGATCACCGGCCGGTTCGGCCCGGTCCCACATCCGTCGATACCGTCCGTCCGTGCTCAGCAGCTGCGCATGGGTACCGCGCTCGATCACCCGCCCCTGCTCCAGGACGACGATCTCGTCGGCTCGGGTGACCGTGCCGAGGCGATGTGCGATGAGCAGGACGGATCGTCCGCGGGCCAACTCAGCGATCCCCTCCGAGACCTCGCTCTCGGTCCGGGTGTCCAGGGCCGAGGTGGGCTCGTCCAGCACTACGACCGGTGCATCCACGAGCAGGGCCCGGGCGATGGCCACGCGCTGCCGCTGTCCCCCGGACAGCCCGGCTCCGTCCTCCCCCAGACGCGTGTCGTATCCGTGGGGCAGGTCGCTGATCGCGGCGTGGAGCTGCGCGCGCGTGGCCGCGTCGACGATGTCGGCACGGTCGGCGTCGGGGCGGCCGAGCGCGATGTTCTCGGCCACCGTCCCCGGCACCAGATGGGTGTGCTGGAACACCTGGGTCACCGTGGCCGCGAGGGTGTCCGGGGCGATCTCGCGGACGTCCACTCCGCCGATCCTCACCGACCCGGCGGCGGGATCGTCGAGGCGTGAGAGCAGGCCACCGAGCGAGGACTTCCCGCTGCCCGAGTGGCCGACCACGGCGACCATCCCCTTCTCGGGGAGTTCCAGATCGATCCCCCGGAGCGCCGGGGTGCCGTCCGGGTAGTCGTATCCCACGTCGTCGAACCGCACCTCGACACCTCGTGGTGTCCGGGGCTCCGCCGGATCGGGAAGCTGCGGGATCTCGGCCACCGATCGCAGCCGCTCCAGGGCCGAGCGGGTCACGTGCCACTGCTCCCCCACCGACAGCGCGGCCACCAGAGGCCGGTAGACGGCGATCGCCACGAGGAGGAACCCCACGGCGATCTCCGTTCCGCGGCCGGCCACCACCGCCATCAGCACCGGGACGCCGGCCATGAGGACAGCCGAGGCCAGCATCAGCGGGGGGATCAGCCTGCCGAGCATCCGCACCGAGGAGTCGCGCAGGTCAAGCGCCGTTGCGCGCAGGACGTCGGCGATCCGCCCCGGCGCCGCGAGGACCCTCCACACGGTGATCCCGGTGAGCACGTCGACGAACCGCGCCGAGGACTCGGCCTGCAGGGTGGTCCGCTCCCGGGCGGCGGCGGTCGTCCGGGTCCCCGCCCACACGGTCGCCGGGATCGCCGCGAGGACGGCGCCGGCGAGCACGAGAGCGACGACCGGGTCGTAGACGGCCGCGGCCACCACGACGAAGACCGGCAGCCCGAGAGCCTGTCCCAGCTTGGGCAGCCCTTCGGACAGGAAGTCCTCGATCTGCTGCATGTCACCCGTGAGCAGGGCCTGGATCTCCCCGCGGCGGCGACCGGTGGCCGTCGGGACGGGCACGCGGAGCAGGTGCTCGAGCACCCACTCGCGGACATGAGCGGACACCTGGTAGGAGGCCAACCAGGAATCCCTGGCGGCCAGATACGAGGCGAGCAGTTGTCCGATGAGCGTTGCCACGGCCACCACGGTCACCTGAACGGCCCGGTTCCTGTCGACCTGCCCACCGCGGGCCAGGTCGACGACGAGGGTGATCAGCACCCCGTAGAGCAGCCCGCCGAGCAGGGACTGGACGATCCGCCAGCCCACCCCGCGCAGGACGCGGACCCGTTCGGCCCCGGCGATCCGCCACATCGTGCCCACTCCGCTCATCGGATCCCCGCCCCCGCCCGCGACTCGGCCTCGGTCAACTCGGCATAGAGCCCGCCGCGGTCGAGCAGTTCGTCGTGAGTGCCCTGCTCGGCGATCGCGCCCCGGTCGAGCACCACGATGTGATCCGCCCGGCGGGCCAGCGCGATCCGGTGGGTCGCCATCACGAGCGTCCTTCCCCGGCACCACCGCGAGATCGACTCCCACAAATCGTCCTCGGTGAGCGGGTCGACCGAGGCGGTCGGCTCGTCCATCAGGACCAGCCAGGCGTTGACGACGAGGGCCCGCGCGAGCGCGAGTCGCTGCCGCTGCCCCCCGGACAGACCCGAACCCGCCTCGCCGAGACGCCGATCGAGGACCGGGTCCCCGAGCTCCCAGAGGAGACCGACGACATTCAGCGCGTCGAGCAGGAGACCGTCGGGGGCGTCGGGCGCCCCCATCCGGAGGTTCTCCCCGATCGAGCCGGCGAACAGCAGGGGATTCTGAGCGGCCAGGCTCACCCAACGGCGGCCGGGGACGCCCAGTAGGTCGGCGGTGGGCACGCCACCGAGCATGATCTCACCGACGGGTGGTCTCTTCACCCCGGCGATCACCTCCAACAGGGTCGTCTTGCCCGATCCGGACTCCCCCACGAGGGCGACCGTCGTACCCTCCGGGACCCGAAACGAGACGCGTCGGAGCGTGCTCTCGCGCCCCCGGTGACCGAAGTCGAGGCCGTCGACGACCAGGGTGCGATCCCTCGGCTCCCGGCCGGTCACCGTCGTCGGCTCACGCGGGGCCAGGTCGAGCTGCTCCTCGACCGCTCGGGCGCTCGCCGCCGCGAGGGGAAGAGAGTGCATCCGGTAGAAGAGTGTGACGAGCGGAACCGTGTAGGCCGGGGCCAGGACCACGAACAGCAGGAACGTGTCCACCTTGAGCCTCCCGGCAGCGAGCAACCAGGCCCCGAGCACCGCGACGACCGCCGGGGTGGCGGTGACCAGAGGCGAGAACCAGGCACCCCAGCGGAGGAACGCCGCTCCCCACGCGGACTGGAGGCGCGCGGTGCGTTGGATCGCGGACACCGCCGTCGACCCCGACGTCCGCGCGCCGAAGACCCTGATCTCCGCGAGGGCGGTGAGCTGGTCCATCATCGCCCGACCCATCGCCGCGTTGGCCTCGACGAACTCGCCCATCCGGTGGGCGTTGGACCGCATCGCCCGCCGCATCGTCCAGAAGGCCAGCGGGGCCACCGCCGCGCACGCCAGGGCCAACCGCCAGTCCTCACCCAGGAGCCACACCGTCATGGCGAGCCACACCGTCACACTGGCCGCGAACTCCGGGACGCCGTGGGCCAGGATCCCCTCGAGACGCTCGACCTCCTCCCCCGCGGCAGAACGGGCGGAGGCGGTGTGACGGTCCGACAGGTCGGACAACTCCGCCACGGACCACGCTTCTCCGAGGGCGATGCGGATCCGCGCGATCACCTCGAAGGCGGCACGGTGCGCCAGCGCGGTCGCGGCACCGAAGGTGAGATAGGTGACGACGACCCCCGCAGCGGCGAGAGCGACCGCCTGGGGCACCGCCATCCCCCCGTGGCCCACCACCACGTGCACGAGCAGACGGTAGACGGCGTAGGGCACCGCGAGCTCAGCGAAGGCGGACACCACGGCGAGCGACACCGCGGCCGCGAGCAGGCGGCGGGACCCGCCGAGGTGGGGGCGCACCAGCCGTGGCACGGCCCGATAGTCGAATCCCGAGGCGCTCACTGCGGCTCTCCTC
>NZ_JAALDV010000427.1:0-3232 GCF_014145045.1 Dietzia sp. DQ12-76 | reverse complement strand
CGATCCGGGTCCCAGTCTGACGGGGCGTCGGCGCAGCGGAGGGCGGAGCCGGCGAGCCCGAGGTCGGGGTTGGGATCCGCGCAGTGCAGCGAGGCCGGGATCACTCCCCGCTCGACCGCGAGCACCGCCTTGATGAGGCCGGCGACCCCGGCGGCCGCCTCGGTGTGCCCGATGTTGGACTTGATCGAGCCGAGCAGACACCACGGTCGCTCCGCCCGCCCGAACACCCTGAGCAGCGCCGCGACCTCCACGGGATCGCCCATCCGGGTGCCGGTACCGTGCCCCTCGACGTATCCGATGTCGCGTGGCCCCAGGCCCGCGCCGCCCAGTGCCTCGGCGATGACCGAGGCGTGTCCGTCGACGCCCGGCACCACGAACCCGGCCTTGGCGGCTCCGTCGTTGTTGACGGCACTGCCCCTGATCACCGCTCGGATCCGGTCCCCCGACCGCACGGCGTCACCGTAACGGCGCAGGACGACCGCGCCCGCGCCCTGAGTGAACACCGCTCCGGAGGCACCGTCGCCGAAGCTCCGCGTGTGCCCGTCGACGGAGAACGGCCCGTCGGGGACGTAGACGTACCCGTGAGAGGCCGGCACCCGCACGGTGACCCCACCGGCGACCGCCATGTCCGATTCGCCGCTGCGCAACGATTCCACCGCGAGGTGGACCGCGACCAGGGAGGTCGAGCAGGCGGTGAGCACGGTCTGCGCGGGCCCGGTGAGGTTCATCCGGTAGGCGATACCGGTCGCGAGGTAGTCCGGCATGGTCCCCAGCGCGATCTGCATGGCATGGGCCGGATCGGTCCCGCCGGACGGGTCGAAGGACTGCCGGAACGCGTGGTGGAGATACGCGGAGGGAGAACATCCGGCGAACAAACCCACCCGGTCCACGCCTGAGCCGTGCCCGTGGCCGGCGTCGTCGAGCGCGTGCCACACCTCCTCCGCGAAGACCCGGTGTTGCGGGTCGAGGTACCTGGCCTCGTGCCGGCTGAGTCCGAACGCGGCGAGATCGATGCCGTCGATCGGGCCGAGGTCCGACCCGGTGGGCACGAAGCCCGGGTGGTCGACGAGCTCCGAGGGTGCGCCGGCGCGACGCGCGGCCTCGCGATCGGTTCGCACGACCCCCTCCCTGCGGTCGAGCAGCAGCCTCCACAGCGCCTCGACGTCGGGCGCGCCGGGCAGGCGACAGGACATGCCGATCACGGCGATGTCCGACTCGTGGTGCGCCAGTCGCGGATCGACGGGACGGGTCATGAATTGGTCTCCTGCCGGATGCGGCGGCGCTGACGCCCGCGCTCACGGGCCAGCGCGAGCGGGTCGTGCGCATCGGGGCGGATGGCGGGCCGGGATCGGTCCGGGTCGGCGTGTGGGGTCACGTTCGGGTTCTGGGCCGGGTTCACGCTCGGGCTGGGTTCCCGGATCGGTTCGGGGCTCAGGGCTGGTGCGGCCTGCATCCCCGCGGCGAGCGATCTGATGTCAGGGTGGGCGAAGAGTTCCGCGAGCTCCACCCGGTGCCCTCGGTCGGCGAGTACCCGGCGGAAGCGGACGAGATCCATCGACGTCATCCCGAGTTCGAAGAAGCCCCGGTCGAGCTCGTCGTGTGACGGGGCCCTCCCGAGCACCTCGGCGACCGTGGCGCGCACGACGGTCAGCAGGTCGCCGTCGTCCCCCTCGACCGCGAGACGTCCCCGGATCGTCGTCGATCGGCGACGACCCAGTTCGGCGACATCGCGTCGCGGTACTCCTGGCGTCGCAGTGGAGGGAAAGCCGGGCTCGTGCCAGCGGTCGTCTCCGTCGGCCAGCGTCGTCACCGTCGCGGCCAGAACATCGGCGACCGCGTCGAGCACGCCATCGAGGAATGCGTCCTCCACCGCGTCGAGGACGAGCAGCAGCGAACCGTCGCTGTCGCGGAAGCTCTGGAGATCGATCAGGACCTGCGGCGTCGAGCTGATCGAGTGGACCGGCTCACCCAGCTGCGCCAGCGCATCGCACGCGGCCGGTCCGCCCGTCCACCCGGTCAGACCGGAGGAGTAGACCACGGGGAGCACGCCGGTGCCGCTGCCCGAACGGAGATGCTCGCGGATCCGGGTGTTACCGTGGCCGGATCCGTCGCGTCCGAGATCACGGACGCCCTCGAGTAGACGGGTCGCCGCGGCGCGGGCACGCTCGCTCGTGGACCGGCCCTCCGGGGGATCCAGCACGACGGTCGAGGTGTACTCCCCCACGACGTCCCGATGCTCGGCGGGGCGGTCGAGGACGGTCACCACGACCGGGGGTCGGTGCCCGTCATCGGTGGCCAGGAGCTCGGCGAACACGGTGACGAGGACCGCGTCGAGGGTGGTCCGGTGGACTGCACATCGCCGAATCAACTCCGTGGTGGTGCGCGGGTCGAGCTGGCGGCGTCGACGGGTGAACCGCGAGCTCTCGGGCGGGCGGACCGGCAGGAGGAAGCGCGGCCTCGGTGCCCCCGCCTGCGGCGAATCCGGCAGCGCCGAGTCCCCCTGCGCCGCCCCGGCTCGGGCCTCAGCCCAGCTGAGGAATGCACCCTGGGGTCGGTCGACGGGGTCGCCCCGGTACGCCGCGGTCAGGTCACGGGCGATGATCTCCGCTCCACGGACGTCGCAGAACAGCATGTCGAGAATCAGCACGACCATCCATCGGGAGACCTCCGCGGCGAGCGCCGGTAACCGCACCGCACGGAGCTCGAGCCAGGGCCGCCCGCTCTGGGGGTCGTGGATCCGGGACATCTCCTCTGCTCGGCGGCGTTCACGCTCGGCGCGCACCTCGGCGTCCGTCGCCACGCTCAGGTCCTCGATCTGCAGTCGCGGCCGGGCCGCGGTGTCGAGGACCTGCCGGCCGTTGTCGTCGACTCGCGCCGACAGCATGGGGTGGGCATCGACGATCGTGTCCAACGCCCGCTCGAGCGCCGGGACGTCGAGACCGCCCACCTCGACCTCGGTCCGATAGCGCGGCGCGACCGGGCGGCCCAACCACGGGTCCGCACGGCCGACGAGATAGGCCACCTGCATCTCTGTCAGAGGGGCGCTCGTGACCACCGTTTCAGGGGGCTCCGCGATGACGGGCTCGGGCGTGAGCGTCTGAGCTGGGCCTGAGGGGCGGGATGCGCGGTCCGACGGCGGTGCGGCCCTCCGGCCGAGGCGCAGCACGACGAGGTGGTCTGGCCCACCGGCCGTGGCCTCCGCCTCCAGGCCCTCCTCGGGTGCGGCCTGCTC
>NZ_JAALDV010000426.1:0-3809 GCF_014145045.1 Dietzia sp. DQ12-76 | reverse complement strand
CTGCACATCGCGGTCGCCGCGGAGGGTGGCCTGGCCCTCCCCGTCGGCAGCGGCGTCTCCGAGGTGACGCTCGCCGACACCGCGGTCATCGACAGCCGCGGGGGCGGATCCCGCGACTGGAGCGCGTCCGTCGCCGCCACCGGTCTCGCTCGGGGACCATCCCTCTCGTACAGGGTCGTCTCCCCCACCGGACCCGGAGCGGTGACCAACCGGATGCCGGACTGGACGCCGGTGGGCGCCCCGCGGGACGCCCTCGCGGTGAGCGGGATCGTCGTGCCCTCCGCATCGTGGAGATGGACGCCCCGGGTCAGGGTGGACAGGGCAGTGCCCGGCCTCGGTTCCACCGGCCCCTCCGCTCCCGGCCGCGGCGCGTTGATCACCTCGGCGTTATGACGACGACGATGAGGCCCGTCACCATCCGAGGGCACCTCGCCCCGCGTCTCGTGGCGTTCCTCGCCGCCGTGCTGATCGCGTCGGTCGTGCTCGCCGCCGCCTCGCCCACACCCGCCCTCGCGCATCAGAGACCGTCACCCGGCGCGAGCCCGGGCACGATCTCGATCGGACTCAGGAGCGCTCCGCCGACGCCGTCGAACGACCCCAGGGCACATCGGTACATCGTGGACCATCTCAGCGCTGGGGCGTCGACCACTCGTCGACTCGAGGTGGGCAACCACACCGACTCCCCGCAGAGGATCGAGGTCTACGCCGGGCCTGCCACGGTGCAGGGCGGGTCGTTCCTCCCCGAGTCGCCCGGGGAGTCGAACGCGCTGACCCGGTGGATCCACCTCGACAGATCGGTGCTGAACCTGCTGCCCGGCCAGTCGGCGATGGTCACCGCGACGATCACCGTGCCCGCCGGGGCACCCGATGCCGAGCAGTACGCGGTGATCTGGGCATCCCACACCTCCGCGGCCCCGGGCGGGAACGCGGTGGGCACAGGAACGGGCTCGTCGGGGTCGGCGGTGTCGGGCTCGCTCGGGTCGCCCGGGTCCTCCTCGAGCGGCTCCGGTGCGGGCGAGACCGGCCTCGACCAGATCTCGCGCGTCGGGGTCCGCGTGTACCTCTCCACCGGAGCCGGCGGCGCGCCCGATTCCGGATTCGAGATCCTCGATCTGCGGCCTGTCTGGGCAGCGGTCGGCGTCGCCGCATTCCTCGCGACGGTGTCCAACACGGGACACAGGGCGGTGGATGTGGCCGGGACACTCGATCTCACCGACGGACCCGGCGGGCTGGCGACCCCTCCCCTCGCGTCGGAACCCGCCACCATCGCGCCCGGTGAGACCGCCGAGATCCGCTTCCCCGTCTCCGAGGCCATCCCGCTCCCCTCCGGGGAGTGGACGGCGACCGTCGATCTGGCGAGCGGGACCGAGAAGCAGACGACCGCGCGCGAGTTCGCGGTCCCCCCGGTGGGCGACGTCACCGCCTCGGGCGGCTCGCCCGAGGCCACCACCGCGCCTGTTCGTCCCCTGGGAGCAGGTGCGGCGCTGCTGGTGCTCGCCGCGCTCCTGCTGCTGCTCTGGTTCCTCGTCGGCAGGCGCAGGAGGGGCGAGGGCTCCTCGGGGTAGACCCCGACCATCCGGTCGCGCGCACTGCGGGGGACCCCCCATTTATCCCCGGATTCGCAGCGCAGCCCGATGTGACCAGGCCGTGCCCGCGATTAGGGTGACCGGCGAAACCGGCCGGGTCACCGGCCCCGCACATCGTGAATCGAGCCGCCATGAACGAGCAGACCCCCTCCCGCTCCGACGACTCCTCGGACGCCGGGTGGGACCACACCACGGCGACCACGACTCAATTCGCCCCCGTGGAGCGGTACCCAGGGGAGCACTTCCCTCCCGAGCGCTACCCGACAGAGCGGTTTCCGACCGAGCAGTTCCCCCCTGTGCCGCCCACCGAGCTGTATCCCCCTGTGCCGGCGACCGACCAGTGTCCGACCGTCCCGGCCTCGGAGAACGTCGAACGGCTCGCCCACGACGGTGGTCTGCCCTACGGAATGACCCCCGCGGCGCCGTACCGGCAGGGCACCGAATTCGTGCCCCATCATCTGGCGTCGCCGACGGCCGGGCAGGGGTTCGGCGACCCCGCCCGGTTCCAGCAGTACACGGCTTACGGAATGCCGGCGCAGGGAATCATGCCCCACCCGTACCCGATGCAGCAGACGGTGTTCGTCACCCACGGCGGCGGCAGGCGGGTCAACCACCCGCTGCACCTGATCCTGACCATCCTGAGCTTCGGGCTCTGGCTCCCCGTCTGGGCGGTGCTCGCGATCGCCAATTCCTAGAGGCCGGGCCGACGCCGGCGCCGAGCCTGGAACACATCGCTCAATCCCGTTATCATCGTCGAATGACGATCGATGCCGGGGTTGCGCTGTTCCGCAGCCTGTCCGACGGAACCCGGCTGGCGATCATCCGCCGGCTCGCGCGCGGTGAGACCCGGGTCGCCGACCTGGTGGCCGAGCTCGGGTTGGCGCAATCCACGGTCTCCGCCCACGTCGCGTGCCTGCGGGACTGCGGGCTCGTGGAGGGGCGACCGCAGGGCCGGCAGGTGTTCTATTCGCTCGCCCGTCCCGAGTTGATGGAGTTGCTGGCCTCCGCCGAGACGCTCCTCGCCGCGACCGGGTCGGCGGTCGCGCTGTGCCCCAACCACGTCTCGTGAGCGACGCGTGCGGGTGCGGCCCCGATGACCCTCCGGCCGGGGACGGTGAGAACCGCGGTCCGGAACACCTGTGGCAGGTCACCGAGATCCGGGCCGCTGCCGCGGCCGGATCACTGCTTCTGACGGGACTGCTCCTCGGCCGGACCGTCGGGCCCCACCCGGCCGAGTTCGTGCTGTACGCGGTCGCGCTCCTGGTCGCGGGCTCCACGTTCGTCCCGTCGACTCTCCGACGCCTGGCGCGGGGCAGCATCGGCGTGGGCACGCTCATGACCATCGCGGCCACCGGCGCGGTGATCCTCGGCGAGGTCGAGGAGGCCGCCCTGCTGGCGTTCCTCTTCGCCATCAGCGAGGGGCTCGAGGAGTATTCGGTCGCACGCACCCGCCGAGGCCTGCGCTCCCTGTTGTCGCTGGTTCCGTCGACCGCCACCGTCCTCCGCGGCGGGCGCGAGCTGCGGGTCGGGCCCGACGACCTCCGTCTGGGCGAGGTGATGATCGTCCGACCGGGCGAGCGGATCGCCACCGACGGCACGATCCGCGTCGGCCGCACCGCCCTGGACAACTCGGCGATCACCGGCGAATCGGTCCCGGTCGAGGCCGGTCCGGGGGACGAGGTGTACGCGGGGTCGATCAACGGCAGCGGCGCCCTGGAGGTCACGGTCACCGCGGAGGCGCGGGAGAACTCGCTGGCGAGGATCGTCCAGATCGTCGAGGCGGAACAGTCACGCAGGGGCCAGGCCCAGCGGCTGGCCGACACCGTCGCCAGGCCCCTGGTCCCGGGCATCCTCGTGGCCGCCGCGCTGATCGCGGTGGTGGGGAGCCTGTTCGGCGACCCGCAGGTGTGGATCGAACGGGCCCTCGTCGTCCTGGTGGCGGCCTCGCCCTGCGCCCTGGCGATCTCTGTGCCCGTCACCGTGTACGCCGCCGTGGGTGCGGCCAGCCGGTTCGGTGTGCTGGTCAAGGGCGGCGCCGCTCTGGAGGCCCTCGGCCGCATCCGCGGAATCGCCCTGGACAAGACCGGCACCCTCACCCGCAATCGTCCCGTCGTCGTCGAGATCGCGACCGCGGACGGGGTCTCCGGGGCGGAGGTCCTCGCGGTGGCCGCCGCCCTGGAGGTCCGCAGCGAGCATCCGTTGGCGGCGGCGATCCTGGACGCC
>NZ_JAALDV010000043.1:0-7108 GCF_014145045.1 Dietzia sp. DQ12-76 | reverse complement strand
CGCCCCACCTCGCGGTGGGGCGCCCCTTCGTCATACGGTCCGGACGTCGCGTCCGACCCGACGGGTCAGTCGATCACTTGATGATCTTGGTGACCTGACCGGCGCCGACGGTGCGGCCACCCTCACGGATCGCGAAGCGCAGTCCCTCGTCCATGGCGACCGGCTGGATGAGCTCGACGCTCATCTCGGTGTTGTCGCCCGGCATGACCATCTCGGTGCCCTCGGGGAGGGTCACGACGCCGGTCACGTCCGTGGTGCGGAAGTAGAACTGCGGACGGTAGTTGTTGAAGAACGGCGTGTGGCGGCCGCCCTCGTCCTTGGACAGGATGTACGCCTGGCCCTCGAAGTTCGTGTGCGGGGTGTACGCGCCCGGCTTGATGACGACCTGGCCGCGCTCGACCTCCTCGCGCTTGAGGCCACGGACGAGCAGACCGACGTTGTCGCCGGCCTCGCCGTAGTCGAGGAGCTTACGGAACATCTCGATGCCCGTGATGGTGGTCTTGGTGGCCTTGTCCTTGATGCCGATGAGCTCGACATCCTCGTTGACGTTGATCTGGCCACGCTCGATACGACCGGTGACGACGGTGCCACGACCGGTGATCGTGAAGACGTCCTCGACGGGCATGAGGAACGGCTTGTCCGTCTCACGCTCGGGGTCCGGGATGGAGTCGTCACAGGCCTGCATGAGGTCGCGGATCGCCTGGACCCACTTCTCGTCACCCTCGAGCGCCTTGAGCGCCGAGATGTGCACGACGGGGGCGTCCTCGTCGAACTCCTGCGAGCCGAGGAGCTCACGCACCTCCATCTCGACGAGCTCGAGGATCTCCTCGTCGTCGACCATGTCGCACTTGTTGAGGGCGACGAGGATGTAGGGGACGCCGACCTGGCGGGCGAGCAGCACGTGCTCACGGGTCTGCGGCATCGGGCCGTCGGTGGCCGCCACGACCAGGATCGCGCCGTCCATCTGGGCGGCACCCGTGATCATGTTCTTGATGTAGTCCGCGTGGCCCGGGGCGTCGACGTGCGCGTAGTGGCGCTTCTCGGTCTGGTACTCGACGTGGGAGATGTTGATCGTGATACCACGAGCCTTCTCCTCCGGCGCCTTGTCGATCTCGTCGAACGCGAACGCGTCGTTGAGATCCGGGTAGGTGTCCGCCAGGACCTTGGTGATGGCCGCGGTGGTGGTGGTCTTGCCATGGTCGACGTGACCGATGGTGCCGATGTTAACGTGCGGTTTGGTCCGCTCGAACTTCGCCTTCGCCACTGTGTGTCCTCCTGGACTGGTCTGTCCCCACCTCGAGGTGGGCACTGCATTGTGTGGGATCTGATCTTACTCATCGTGCCGTCGAGGGCACGAACCGGCGGCCACCCGGAGGTTCGACCGTGCGCCGCCGGCATCGGCCCCGCCCCTGCCTCTCGGCCGGGCGGGACCAGTACCGGTTACTCGCCGGTCGCCTTGGCGATGATCTCCTTGGACACACTCGCCGGAACCTCGGCGTAGTGGGAGAAGACCATCGAGTAGTTGGCCCGGCCCTGCGTCCGCGACCGGAGGTCGCCGACGTAGCCGAACATCTCCGACAGCGGCACGTTGGCCTTGACGACGCGGGCGCCGGAGCGCTCCTCCATCGCCTGGATCTGGCCGCGTCGGGAGTTGATGTCGCCGATGACGTCGCCCATGTAGTCCTCGGGGGTGATGACCTCGACCGCCATGAGCGGCTCCAGGATCACCGGCTGACACTTGCGTGCGGCCTCCTTGAAGGCCATCGAGCCCGCGACCTTGAACGCCATCTCCGAGGAGTCGACCTCGTGGTACGCGCCGTCGACCAGGGTCGCCTTGACGTTGACCATCGGGTACCCGGCCAGGACGCCGTACTGCATGGCGTCCTTGATGCCGGCGTCCACGGAGGGGATGTACTCCTTGGGGACGCGACCACCGGTGACCTTGTCGTCGAACTCGTAGGTCTCGCCCTCCTCGACCTGCTCCTGGGGGAGCGGCTCGAGACGGATCTGGACCTTGGCGAACTGACCCGAACCACCGGTCTGCTTCTTGTGGGTGTAGTCGTACTTCTCGACCGTGCCCTTGATGGTCTCGCGGTACGCGACCTGCGGCTTGCCGACGTTGGCCTCGACCTTGAACTCACGCTTCATCCGGTCGACGAGGACGTCCAGGTGGAGCTCGCCCATGCCGCCGATGACGGTCTGACCGGTCTCGTCGTCCAGGCGGACGGAGAACGTCGGGTCCTCGCGGGCCAGCTTCTGGATCGCGGTGCCGAGCTTCTCCTGGTCCGCCTTGGTCTTGGGCTCGATCGACACGTCGATCACCGGCGCCGGGAACGTCATCGACTCGAGGATGACCTGGTTGTTCAGGTCGCACAGGGTGTCACCCGTGGTCGTGTCCTTGAGCCCGATGAACGCGTAGATGTGGCCGGCCACGGCCTCCTCGACGGGCATCTCCTTGTTGGCGTGCATCTGGAAGAGCTTGCCGACGCGCTCCTTCTTGCCCTTGGTCGCGTTCATGACCTGGGTGCTCGGGTCGATCCGGCCCGAGTACACGCGGACGAAGGTGAGCTCACCGAAGAACGGGTGCACTGCGATCTTGAACGCCAGCGCCGCGAACGGCTCGTCCTTCGACGGCTGACGACGGATCTCCGTCTCCTCGTCCCCGACGGCGTGACCGTGGATCGAGCCGACGTCCAACGGGGTGGGCAGGTAGGAGATGACCGCGTCGAGCAGGGGCTGGACGCCCTTGTTCTTGTACGCCGAGCCACACAGCACCGGGTAGATCTCGGCGTTCACCGTCATCTTGCGGATCGCGGCCTGGATCTCGTCCTTCGTCAGCTCCTCGCCGCCGAAGTACTTCTCCATGAGGGCCTCGTCGCTCTCGGCGACGGCCTCGAGGAGCTTCTCGCGGTACTCGTCCGCCTTGTCCTTGAGCTCCGCGGGGATCTCCTGGACCGTGGCCTCGGTGCCGATCGGCGTGACGCCGGGCCACACGAGGGCCTTCATGTCCACGAGGTCGATGACCCCGTCGAACTCGTCCTCCGCACCGATGGGCAGCTGCAGGACGAGCGGCTTGGCACCGAGCCGGTCGATGATGGTCTGCACGGTGTAGTAGAAGTCCGCGCCCATCTTGTCCATCTTGTTGACGAAACAGATGCGCGGGACGTCGTACTTCTCCGCCTGGCGCCAGACCTGCTCCGACTGGGGCTCGACGCCCTCCTTGCCGTCGAAGACCGCGACCGCGCCGTCGAGCACACGGAGCGACCGCTCGACCTCGACCGTGAAGTCGACGTGGCCCGGGGTGTCGATGATGTTGATCTGGTTGTTGTCCCAGAAGCAGGTGACGGCGGCCGACGTGATGGTGATGCCGCGCTCCTTCTCCTGCTCCATCCAGTCGGTGGTCGAGGCGCCGTCGTGCGTCTCGCCGATCTTCCGGTTGACACCCGTGTAGAACAGGATGCGCTCGGTGACGGTCGTCTTACCGGCGTCGATGTGCGCCATGATGCCGATGTTGCGGACCTTGTTGAGGTCGGTCAGCACGTCCTGTGCCACGGATGATCCCCGATCATGAGTCTTAGGTGGGCCGGGCGGTCATGGTGGACCGTCCGGACCGGGTCTGTTGTCCTGGGCCGTGCCGTGACTCGCTCACGCGAGAGGCGACCCTCGTTCAATGATGCCACCCTCGGGGCGGCCGGGGGGCCCCGGAGCGGTGACGCCCCGTGGGCGTCCCCCCCGCTCCGGGGCCCGGCTGGATCACCAGCGGTAGTGTGCGAACGCCCGGTTGGCCTCGGCCATCTTGTGGGTGTCCTCGCGGCGCTTGACCGCGGCACCCAGGCCGTTGGAGGCGTCGAGGATCTCGTTGGCGAGCCGCTCGACCATGCTGTTCTCGCGACGCTGCCGGGAGAAGTTCACCAGCCAGCGCATGGCGAGGGTCGTGGAACGCCCGGGGCGGACCTCGACGGGCACCTGATAGGTGGCACCGCCGACGCGGCGGGAGCGGACCTCGAGGGCGGGCTTGACGTTGTCGAGCGCCTTCTTGAGGGTGAGGACCGGATCGGTCCCGGTCTTCTCACGGCAGATCTCCAGCGCGGAGTAGACGATGCGCTCGGCGGTCGTCTTCTTGCCGTCGAGGAGGATCTTGTTGACGAGCTGCGTGACCAGCGGCGAACCGTAGACCGGATCGTTGATCAGCTGGCGCTTCGGGGCGGGACCCTTACGAGGCATTACTTCTCCTTCTTGGCGCCGTAGCGGGAGCGGGCCTGCTTGCGGTCCTTCACGCCCTGCGTGTCGAGGGAGCCGCGGATGATCTTGTAACGGACACCCGGGAGGTCCTTCACACGACCACCGCGGACGAGCACCATCGAGTGCTCCTGGAGGTTGTGGCCCTCACCGGGGATGTAGGCGGAGACCTCGATGCCACTGGTCAGGCGCACACGGGCGACCTTGCGCAGCGCGGAGTTCGGCTTCTTGGGGGTGGTGGTGTACACACGGGTGCACACGCCACGACGCTGGGGCGAGCCCTTGAGCGCCGCCGTCGCTGTCGAGGACTTCTTGTCCTGGCGGCCCTTGCGGACCAGCTGGTTGATGGTTGGCATGAACCGACTTTCTCTAGCTGGCGGCCTCCTCGGGGGCGACCACCGGTCACTGGGACGTTGCTCGTATCCGGACTCTCGCGCTCCCCGACGGGCGCACGGGCGACCACGTCAGCCGCTCTCGCTGGCCTACTGGGCACGATCCTCCAGCTCGCGTACTGCGAGCACGATGGTCAAGCCTAACCGCCCCCGTGAGGATCGGTCAAAACGCGGCCGGGGGGCAGGCCCCGGTCCGACGCCGCCGGGACCTGCGCGAGCATCAGGTCCAGCGTCTCGGCCCAGTACCGGATGACCTTCTCGCGACGGGCCGAGTCATCGGAGAGCACGTCCGCGAGGCCGAGCCCGCGCGCCAGGTCGAGGGTCGCCTGCAGGGGCCGACGCACCCGGAGGTCGGCGGGGTCGTACCCGAGGGCCTCGGCCGCGATCACCAGCACCTCGCGGGACATGTGGGTCTCGAACGGGAGCACCCGGTCGCGCAGCGCCGGGTCGCTGGCCGCGGCGGTCCACACGTGGAGCGCGGCCTTGAAGAGATCCGAGGTGTAGTGCTGGACGATCAGCCGGACCACGGCGACCGTGCGTTCGGGACCCGGCTCCGGCAGATCCAGGCCGACCCTCCGCACGTCCTCGAGCCGCTGCTCGATCATGTGCCCGAGGGCGGCGGTGATGAGGTCCTCCCGGGTCGGGAAGTGGTGCTGGGCGGCACCCCGTGAGACGCCGGCGGCGGCGGCCACCGCCCCCACGGTGGTCGCCGCCCAGCCCTGGGTGGCGAGGAGGTCGATCGACGCACCGAGGAGTCGTTCCCGCGTCAGGCGGCTACGGTCCTGCTTGGGGGCCCGCTTCTCGGGTGCCGTCATCTGTCCTCCTGTTACCAGTCCTGCTCGTCGTAGATGATCACACCGCGGATGTTCTTGCCGTCACGCATGTCCTGGTACCCCTGGTTGATCTCGTCCAGCCGGTACGTCCTGGTGACCAACTCGTCGAGCTTGAGGTTGCCGGCGCGGTACTGGTGGAGCAGGTGCGGGATCTGCTTGCGGGGTCCGGTGCCACCGAAGATCGCGCCCTGCAGGGTCTTCTGCTGCATGGCCAGGTCGAGGATGGAGATCTGCGCGTCGACCGCCATCATGTCCCCCAGACCCACCACCACACAGCGACGCCCCTTGCCGGTGAGCATCAACCCGGGCAGCAGGTCCTTGCCCTCCACGATCCCCATCGTGAGCAGGACCAGGTCCGCCATCCGTCCCCAGCTCAGCTCCCCCACCAGCGCCATGGCCTCGTCCATCGAGGCACACGTGTGGGTGGCCCCGAACTCCATGGCCTTCTCCCTCTTGAACTCCACGGGGTCCACGGCCACGATGACACGCGCGCCTGCGGCGGCCGCGCCCTGCACCGAGTTGATCCCGATTCCGCCCACCCCGACGACGACCACGACGTCGCCCTCCTTGGCCTGACCGATCTCCGTGGCCGAGCCCCAGCCCGTGCAGACGCCGCACCCGAGCAGGGCGGCCTTGTCCAGCGGGATGTCCTTCTCGATCTTGACCACCGAGGACTGATGGACGGTGACGTGCGGCGCGAACGTGCCGAGGACGCACATGGTGGCGACGGGTTGACCGTCGGCGGTGTGCACACGGTAGCCGTCGTCGCTGATCGCCCGGCCGCTGAGCAACCCGGCGCCGTTGTCGCAGAGATTCTGGAGGCCCTCCGAACAGGGCGGACAGACGCCGCAGGCGGGGATGAACGCGAGGACGACGTGGTCCCCTTCCTCCAGCCCGGTGACGCCCTCTCCCACCTTCGTCACCACACCGGCACCCTCGTGGCCACCCATGATCGGGTAGGTCTCGAACTGGAGGTCGCCGGTGAGCAGGTGCTCGTCCGAGTGGCAGAGGCCCGAGGCGGCCAGTTTGACCTGCACCTCCCCGGCCTTGGGATCGTCGATGTCGACGTCGACGATCTCCCAGGCGTCCTGCTTGGGCTCACGGATGATGGCTGCTCTGGTGCGCATGGCATTACCTCTCGGTTCGAACTCGGGCGATGTGGGGGAGGTCACACATCAACGACATCGCATACGCTACGCGTCCGGCGTCGCCCAGGAGGGCGGACGGCGTTCAAGGAAGGCCGTCATCCCCTCGGCCACCTCGGCGGTGGTGAACAGGCGTGCGGTCACCCCGGCCAGCTCCTCACCCCGGGCGTCGAGATCGGCCAGGATCGGTGCGGCGAGCAGTGCCTTGTTCTCCGCGAGTCCCTGCGGCGAGCAGGGCCGGAACGCGTCGACGAGGTCACCGACAGCGGCCTCGAGGTCCTCGACCGCCTCCGTGAGCAGGCCGATCCGCCGGGCGTGCTCGGCGTCGAACCTCTCTCCGGTCAGCAGGGCGCGGGAGAGGTCCCGCGAGGTGATCCGCGCGGCGAGCGGCACCGAGATCATGGCCGCCGCCAGACCGAGGCGGACCTCGGTGAGCGCGAACGTCGAGGCCGGCCCCGCCAGCGCGAGATCGCAGGCGGCCACCAGCCCCATCCCCCCG
>NZ_JAALDV010000425.1:0-1155 GCF_014145045.1 Dietzia sp. DQ12-76 | reverse complement strand
GGCCTCGCCCTCGTCCTCGCGGGGGCGGCGTCGCTCGACGCGCTCGCCCTGGGCGACGATCTGGCGCGCGGTCTCGGGGTCGTGCCGGTGGCCGGCCGGGCGGTCGTCCTGGGGGGAGTGGTGATCCTGTCCGGGGTCGCGACCGCGTTGGCGGGTCCGATCGCCTTCCTCGGTCTCCTCGTCCCGCATCTGCTGCGCCGGCTCGTCGGCGTGGGCAGCAGGGTGGTCCTGGGTCTGTCCGTGGTCATCGGCCCCGTCGTGTTGCTCCTCGCCGACACCGTGGGGCGCGTCATCGCACCACCGGGTGAGATCGCCGTCGGAGTGATGACCGTGGCGATGGGCGTGCCGTTCCTCATCGCGATGCTGCGTCTGAACCGGGGGGTGAGCGCCTCATGAGTTCCGCCGTCCTCGACCGGACCGCGGACGAGGTGGACGAGACGGAACGGGTCATCCGCCGACTCGCCGCCACCCGCCGGAACCGCACCCTGCTCGTGGTACTCGGGCTCGTCTGCGCCCTCGTGGCGGCCATGGCGGTGCGCGTCCTGCTCGGCCGGTACACGGTGACGGTCCCTGACTTCTTGGCCATCGTCGGAGGAGCGACCATCCCTGGCGCCACCTTCGTGGTGATGGAGGACAAACTCCCGCGAGCGGTGCTGGGCGCCCTGGCCGGTCTGGCGTTCGGCGCCTCAGGGGCACTGTTCAGGCGGGTCCTGGGCAACCCGCTCGCCAGCCCCGACATCCTGGGCATCTCCCACGGGGCGTCGGCCGGGGCGGTCGCGGGGATGGCGTTCTGGGGACTACGCGGGGTGGCGATCATCCCCGCGGCGCTTCTCGGGTCCTTGGTCGCCCTGGCCATCGTCCTGAGCGCGTCCGCGGGTCGCCACTCCGGAATCGTGGGCCAGCGGTTCCTCCTCGGCGGGGTGGCCGTGGCGGCGTTGGGCACCGCGGTGGTGACCCAGCTCATCGCCCGGTTGCCTCTGGCCGGCGCCCAGGAGGCCGCGGTCTGGACCGTCGGTTCCCTCTCCGGTGCGTCTCGTCAGCGGATCGTGTGGCTCGCGGTCGCCCTGGCGTTCCTCCTGCCCCTGGCCCTGTGGCTCCACTCCGCCCTGCGGCCCGCCGAACTGGGCCCCGAGCTCGCGGTGGGCCTGGGCAGCC
>NZ_JAALDV010000424.1:0-4069 GCF_014145045.1 Dietzia sp. DQ12-76 | reverse complement strand
GCCACGGTCGTCGCCGCGCTGCGCTCACCACGACCCCGGTGACGTGAACGGTGAGCCGCGGGTGAGCGAGCCCCGCCCCGGGGGCCCGGCCACCGTCGCGCCGCCGATTCGTGGACGCCCCGGGGGTCGTGCGTCAGACTGGACGCCAGGCCGCCTGTCGACCAGACCCGGGAAGAGGACGCCAGCCTCAATGGAGCATCTCCGCCACTTCGCCCAGGAGTTCCGGAAGGCCCTGCGGAATCTGCTGCCCATCGTGGTCGTGGTGGCGGCCTTCCAGCTGCTGGTCTTCCGCCGGATGCCCGAGGACCCCGTGCAGCTGGTCGCGGGTCTGCTGATCGTGGGTGTGGGGATAGCCCTGTTCCTCCAGGGCCTGGATCTCAGCGTGTTCCCGGTGGGCAAGAACCTCGCCAACCAGTTCACCCGCCGTGGTGCGCTCGGACTGCTCCTCACCTTCGGCTTCGCCATCGGATTCGCCGCGGTCGTGGCCGAACCGGCCCTGATCGCGGTCGCGGGACAGGCGGAACTGATCAGTGAGGGACGCATCGACGGCGTCGTCCTGAGGGTGGTCATCGCCGTGTCCGTCGGCCTCGTCCTGGTCCTGGGCATCCTGCGCGTGTTGCGGGGCTGGGCGGTCCACCGAATCCTCATCGGCGGGTACGTGGTGGTCCTGGTGGCCACGTTCGTGGCGCCGCCGGAGATCGTGGGTCTGGCCTTCGACTCCGGCGGGGTGACCACCAACGTCGTGACGGTGCCGCTGATCGCCGCGATCGGGATCGGGTTGGCCAACTCGATCCGGGGCCGCAGCGCGCTCACCGACGGTTTCGGCCTGGTGGCGCTGTGCGTGATGGTGCCCATGATCGGGGTGCAGCTCTACGGCATGTGGGTCTACACCTTCGGCGGTGGCGGCGGCACGCCCACCACCGGGGCGGAGGAGACCGGCGGGACGCACCTCTGGCTGGAACACGTGGTGGGACTGGCCGAGATGGTGCGCGACGTGGCTCCCATGGTGATCGTCGTCCTGTTCTTCCAATACGTGGCGCTGCGCCGCAAGCTGTCCCACCCGCTGCGCGTGGCCGTGGGGTTCGTCATGGTGCTCGTGGGTCTCTACGCCTTCGTGGTGGGCCTGAAGATGGGACTCTTCCCCCTGGGCACCCAGATGGCGGAGCAGCTGATCGACCGCGACATCCCCGTCCTGATCCTGCTGTTCGCCCTGCTCATCGGGTTCGCCACCACGATGGCCGAGCCTGCCCTGGTCGCCGTCGCAGACCAGGCGGAGAACGTCTCACCGGCCGGGATCAACGCGACCGCCATCCGCCTGGTCGTGGCCACCGGGGTGGCGGTCGGGATCGCCCTGGGGGTGTTCCGCATCCTGACCGGCGGGCCGCTGCACTACTTCATCATGGTCTCCTATGCCGCGGTCCTCGTCCTGCTGGCAGTGGCCCCGAAGTACATCGTCGCCCTGGCCTTCGACCTCGGCGGGGTGACCACCTCCGAGGTCACCGTGCCGCTGGTCACCGCGTTGGGCATCGGGTTGGCGAGCGCGATCGAGGGCCGCAGCGCCTTGATCGACGGCTTCGGGCTGATCGCCTTCGCCTCGATCTTCCCGATCATCTCCGTCCTGCTCTATGCCATCGTCCTCGAGAAAATCCCTCGTCTGCAGAAGGAAGCGTCATGAAATTCACGGCCGTCGTAGTGATCGCCCCTCCCGAACTGGAGGACCCCGCCATCGAGGTCGCGCAACGCGCGGGCGCGACCGGGGTGACGATCCTGGAGGGTAAGGGCATCGGCGGGCAACAGAAGAAGACGTTCTTCGGCCTGACCTTCGAGGGGTCCCAGTCGGTGCTGCTCATGGTCGTGGGCACCCACCTGGCCACCCCGATCCTCAAGGCGCTGCACGAGGTCCTCGTCGACGGGGACAACTCCCGCGGCATCGCCTTCAACGTCCCCATCGAGCACCTCACGGGGATCGACCCCCGACAACTGGTCAAGTTCGAGGAGTACATGCGCCGGGAGGACACCTGAGCCACGCCCGCCGCCCGCTCGACCCCGCCACGCAGCACCCCGCCCCTGCCCGCCCCATCCCGACCGTACGACCCCACAGGAGGTCCCCCATGCTCACCGTCACGCAGGTCATGGTCCCCGAGGTGATCACCATCTCCCCGTTCGCCACCCTGCGCGAGGCGCTGTCGACGATGCGCGCGAATCGGGTCAAGAGCCTCGTGGTGGAACGCCAGCACCCCCACGACGCCTACGGCCTGCTCAGCTACAACGAGTTGCTGCGCGCCATCATCGTCGAGGAGGGCGACGTCGACCTGCTCAACGTGTACGACGCCGCCGTCAAGCCCGCCATCTCCGTGGGTGAGGACCTGTCGGTGAACCAGGCCGCCGCCATGATGAGCCGGTACCACCTCAACCGCCTGGTCGTGGTCCGCGGCAACGAGCTCATCGGACTGCTCACGATGAACGACATCCTCGCGCGCCTGATCGACGACCTCGACTGACGGGGCCGGCTCGACGGGGTCGCGGGCCGTAAGTGCGCCCGGGGAGACTTGAACTCCCACGTCCGAAGACACTGGAACCTAAATCCAGCGCGTCTGCCAATTCCGCCACGGGCGCCTGCCCGGGGGTACCGGGCGAGGTGAGCTTACCGCGCCGTCGGCGGTATCGTTGAGGGGTGTCCGACAGCCTGAGCACCCGCCCGGTCGGAGGCGACGCCGCCTCCGGTCCTCCGGTCTCCGCCAAGGTCAGGCACCGCCCCTCGTGGATCGCCTTCGTCGTCCTCGGTGCGATCTTCTGCCTGGGGATGGGCCTATGGCAGCTGGACCGCTACCAGGAGGCCACGGGCACGGTCCAGAACCTCGGCTACACCTTCATGTGGCCGTTCCTGGCAGGCTTCCTCGTATACGCCTATCTGAAGTATGTGCGGCTGGAGGCGGACGAAGCCGACACGGCCGGTGCCGGTGCCGCCGAGGATGCGGGCGGTGAGGGTGACGACGACGAGGTCGGCGCTCCCCCCGGCGGTACGCCCCCTCGCCGGGGTGCGCGTCGGCGGGAACGGGCCGTCACCGAGATCCCCGCCGACCTCCTCCCCACCCGACGCCCCGTCGCTGAGGTACCGACCCGCGACGAGGGGCTGGAGGCCTACAACTCATACCTCGCCGAACTGGCCCGCCGGGACGCGGCCGCCGGCGACCGTCACCAGGAGAGAACCGACTCATGACCGTTGACGCCACCCCGGAGACCGACCACCGGAAGCCGGACCCCGGGGGCAAGATCCGTGGCGCGCTCGCCCGGTACCGCGCACTGGCGTGGATCACCGGTGTGTGGCTGCTGGTCCTCACGGTGGAGATGATCTACAAGTACCTGATCATCGAGAACTCCTCCGACGCCCCCGACTGGTTCACCTACATCGGACAGGCACACGGCGTCTTCTACATCTTCTACCTGTTCATGACGCTCGACCTGGCCATCAAGGCCCGCTGGCCGGCCTCCCGCACCCTGCTGACCGCCCTGGCCGGGACGGTCCCGTTCCTGTCGTTCTGGTTCGAGCACATACGAACCCGGGACGTCAGGGCCGAATATGCGGTCTGAACCGGGTCAGCTCCGCATCCCGCGCTCGGCGAGCTCCCGCAACGCCGGCACGAGCGCCCGCAGGGCCCGACCGCGGTGGGAGTCGGCGTCCTTCTCCTCCGCTGTGAGTTCGGCGGCGGAGCGGTCCGAGCCCTCGGGCAGGAACAGCGGATCGTAACCGAATCCACGCTCGCCCCGGGGCTCCCGCAGAACCTGTCCGGCCCAGCGCCCCTCCACGACCCGCGTCATGAGGGTGGCCGTCGACGGCGCCGAATCCCGTGCCGAGTACACCAGCGCGCAGCTGGAGAAGAAGGCCGCGCCGCGACGCTCGTCGGGCACGTCCGAGAGCTGTGCGAGCAGGAGCGCGTTGTTGGCCGCGTCGTCGCCGTGACGGCCCGCCCAGCGAGCGGAGAGCACGCCCGGCATCCCGTTCAGCGCGTCCACGGCCAGCCCGGAGTCGTCGGCCAGGCACGCCAGGCCCGTCGCCATCCACCCGGAC
>NZ_JAALDV010000423.1:0-2819 GCF_014145045.1 Dietzia sp. DQ12-76 | reverse complement strand
CGGTGGCGGGCATCGCGCCCGTGACCGCCATGGCCGACGTGGCCTCGGTCGCCTCCGTGTGTGCCCGGCCTGTCGGCGTCGCCCTGGTGTCCGGGGTCGACCCGGTGTCCTGCGTCGGCTCGGGCCGGAACGTGGCCTGGGTTCCGACGGTCGGCTCGTCGAGGGGGGCTCCGTCATCCGCGCCGCGGTAGCTCATCGCGGTTCCTCCGGCACGTAGGTCGGCGCGGGCATCCCGGGGCTCGGGCCCAGTCCGGAGAGCCAGGTGGAGTACATCCGGTTCCACGTTCCATCGGTTCGGATCCGCTCGAGCGTCGAGTTGACCTGCCGGACCAGACCGTCCGTGTCGTTCCCGGGAGTCGACCTGGCGATTCCCACCCCGTACGGCTCCGCGTTGAGCTGCGGGCCGACGATCTCCAGGTAGGGATCCTGGGCGGTGATGCCCACCAGGATGGCGTCGTCGGTGGTGATGGCGTCCACCTGGTTCTGTTGGATGGCCACGAGGCAGTCGGCCCACGTGTTGACCGACAGCACCGTGAGCCGGTCGAGCTCGTCCCACAGGCGTGAGGCCGACGTGGTTCCCGCCGCCACGCACACCCGCCGACCCTCGAGGTGTTCGATCTCGGTGATCCCGGAGCCCCGCACGGCCAACACCCGCTGGTAGGCGCGGTAGTACGGCACGGAGAAGGTGATCACCTCCCGGCGCGCACAGGTGATGGACATCGACCGGATCACCACGTCGACCTGGTTGTTCTCCAACGCCTCGATGCGGTTGGCCGAGGTCAGGGACCGGAACTCCACCTGGCCGGGATCCCCGAAGATGTCCCGGGCGATCTCCCGGGCCAGGTCCACGTCGAAACCGGTGAGCTGACCGGTGGCCGGGTCACGGAAAGAGAACAGGTTGGACCCCTGGTCCAGGCCCACGATCAACCGCCCCCGATCCCGGATGCGGGGGACGCGCTCCTCGGGTGTGGCGTCATCGGGGCGCAGACTCGGGAGCGGGTCGCAGGATTCGTCCGCCGAGACCTGGGGTAGCCCCGTCGGACTCTCTGTCGTCACGACCGCTCCGGCCGGTAGCGGCATCACGGCGGAGACCTCGGGGATGCCGACGTAGTCGGATCCGGTCACCACCGAGGCCGTCTCCCGGCCCGACCCGCCGTCGTCACCGCGCGCCTCGTCGTCGTCGTTGACTCCACACGCACCGGAGACCGCCAGGGCGGCCACCAGGACACCCCCGGTCACCACGCGGGCGGCCCGCCGCCCGGCGCTCCCCCCGGACCGCCACGTCCCCCGCGCGCTCACAGGTACTCCCTGATCCGGGGGGCGATCCCCACGATGACGGCGAAGGCGGCGAGGGCGGACAACGCCATGATGAGGTCCGGCCCGGTGGCGGAGGTGCGCCGTGCGTTGTCGATACGGGTGCGCAGCGTGTCGCGGGCCTCCTCGATCGCGTCCTGCATCGACTCGTCGAACTCGTCGAAGGCGGCCCCCGAATCGCCCTCGCCCTGCCCCGAGGAGATGAGGATCGCCCCCTGGTAGTCACCTTGCTGGTACAGCGAATCCGCGCGGTTCTGCGCGGCCATCCACTCGTCCAGGGCCTCGATCGCGTTGGTGACGGCGCCGTCCCCGTCCAGGCTGGTGCGGCTGCGGGACTCCTCGTCGGGGTCGAGGTAGACGGTCAACGTGTCGCGGACGCCGCCCAGGATGGCGGCCCGCTCGGCCGCGGACCCCTCGGGATCGGTGCGCCGCACCAGGTTCAACGTCTCCTGCGCGCGCACCTTCTGGGCGTTGATCCGCTGCCGGGTGAGCTCGTTCATCGGGGCCGCGCCCTCGGACAGTCCGCGCGCGTTGTTGTTGGCCGCCAGGAACCCGGCGATCATCGTGAGCAGGAAGGTCGCCACCATGAGCAGTGAGGCCAGCGCCAACGCGGGATTGACCCGTCGCCCGGTGATCTTCCACAACCACTGCTGCAGCAGCACCAGTATCGCGATCGCCGCCCCCAGCAGGATGAACGATCCCCAGGGCGGCGAGGACCACTCACGGTCGGACTCCCCGACGGAGGTGGACTGGCGGTCGTACAGGTCGGCGGCCGCGGGGAGGATCGTGTCCTGCATGAGGGTGGACGCCGACGCGAGGTACGCCGAGCCGACCGGGTTGGCGACCCGGTTGTTGGTCCGGGCCGTCTCCACGAGTCCGGTGTAGGTGGTCAACTGGGCGTTGATGTGCGCCAGCTGGTCGATCGACTCCTCGTCCGAGCGGTCGAGGCCCTGCGAGGCGGCGACGATCGACGCCGACGAGGCGGCGATGGCCTGCAGGTAGCGATCCCTGAGCTCGGCGGGTTCGATGCCCCCGGTGATGAAGGCGGTGTTGGCCGCCGAATCAGCGATGGTCAGGGAGCTGTACAGGGTCTGGGAGGCGTTGGCGACGGGCTCGACCTCGGCCAGCAGGGTCTCGTGGTGGCTCTGGCGTTGGGTGATGGTCTGCGACGCCACGGTGCCGCCGAACAGCACCGCCACGATCGCGACCACCGCGAAGACCGACATCCGACCCGGTGTGGTGAGGGCGTCGTTCCAGAACCGTGCGGCCCGGCGACGCACCGGACGGCGGCGGCTGAGCGCGATGTCCTCTGAGCCGGGGCCCGTGGACGTGCCCCCGCCGGAACCCCCGCCCGCACCCGGGGCGGACCCGGACCGCGCGCCCGGAGCAGAACCGGACCGCGAGCCGGGACCCGCGTCGCGCTTCTGCGTGAGGGTCGGAAGGCCCATCTGGTCAGTCACCTCCCGGTTCTCTCACCGCCTGTGCCGGGGATCCGGTGGGCGTGT